>JALYIB010000412.1 GCA_030775965.1 Acidobacteriota bacterium
ACTTTGATCGACGCGCCCACCCCCGTCAGGAAATCGAGCAGCGAAGAGCGCGTAGGATTCAGCCCCACGTTGTGAATCGCCAGATTCGCGTCCGGCATCAGCAGCGCCGCCACCAGGAAGAAAGCCGCCGACGACAGATCCCCCGGCACCACCACTTCACGTCCCGTCAGCTGCGCGCCCGCCGCCAGTTTAATCACCCGCTGATGAACTTCTATGTCAGCCCCGAATTCCTGCAGCGCGATTTCCGTATGGTCACGCGTGCGAATCGGTTCGCGCACGATGGTGTCGCCCGCCGCAAACAATCCCGCCAGCAGCACGCAGCTTTTCACCTGCGCGCTCGCCATCGGCAGCGTGTAATCTATCCCGCGCAGCGGACGCCCGTGAATCGTAAGCGGCGGAAAACTGCCGTTTCGCCCGGCCAGACTGTGACCCTCGATGCGCGCCCCCATCTCCGTCAGCGGACGAATCACGCGATCCATCGGCCGCCGCGACAAGGATTCATCGCCGCCGATCCGCGAGGTAAATCCTTGCCCCGCTAGAATACCCGAGAGCATGCGAATGGTGGAGCCAGAATTGCCAGCGTCGAGTTGCCCCGCCGCCTCCCGCAACGCCCCGCCATGAATGAGGACCTTCCCCTCAACCAGCTCAATGCGAGCCCCCAAGGCCGCCATGCAAGCCAGCGTCGACTGGCAATCCGCCCCCGTCGAGTAATTGTGGATCGTAGTGGTGCCTTCCGCGATCCCCCCCAACATCCCGTAACGGTGAGAAATGGACTTATCGCCCGGCAGTGTAATAGCGCCGTGTACCGATTTGGCGGGCGCAACAATTTCGTTCATGAACTATTCAGTGTAACGGGTCCACCCCGAGTTTGACTGGTTAGCGGAACATATCCGTAACGAAACTCGCCCGATTACTGTTCGGCCGCTCTTCGGTGGCCGCCTTGCTCTCGTCCCCCCGCCCCCCACGCTGACGATACGCGCCAATCATCATGCGGACCCCTTCGTAACTCCTCCAATACAAATTTTCCCGCATGACATCGCTGCGAAAACTCAGAATCTCGCGCCGCGCGAAGCGCTGCATTTTACTGCCGTGCAGCGCCAGCCCTCCCTCCGCACTGACCGTGCCGTTGGGCGTCTCGCACCCGTTCAGCTCCAGAATGGACATGCGCGTGTCCGTCCGCATCGGGTCGCCCGTGGCGTTGCGCGTGACCATGGGAACATCCAGCCGCTCCATATCGTCCGCCACCTCCACGCACGCAGTGAACACCAGATCGTTCGTCACTTTGTCGCGCTCCGTATCCACGTCCTCCGCGATCTTGTGCGTCATTGCCTTGCCCGGCCGCAGGTATGCGAAGTCTACGTCGTGCGTCGCCGCGCCCACCCAGATTTCGCGTCCGTCCCAGGTAGCCGATTGTTTCCAAATCCGTATGTGATGGCGCTTGGAAACGTCGTTAAAACTTTTCTCCCAAAGCATTTCCGGCTTGGCGTCCTGCACCAGCAGGTCCGACATCGGAGCCGTGCGATCCCCGCGCCCGTCCGCTACCGCCCGAATTCTCTGGATATTCGTCCGCAGCGTAGCCGGCTTCGGCTGAATCCAACCCGCCGCCTCAAACGCTGTAGTCACCTCGTCGCGCGAGCCGATGAACATAACGTTGAGCAGATCCGAAGGACGGTTAGAAAGCGCAGCATGCGTGCGCGCCGGCAGTTCCTCCACTACCGCCGCCATTTCGGTGCGCTCCTCGGGCGTCAAGCGTCGCGGACTTGCCATGAGATCGGGCAAGGGCAGCGCCCTGACTGGTCGCGTCAGCGCCAAAGTCATTTCAACGCCCGCCGGGTAATACAACTCCGGCTCCGGCACCTGCAGCAGCAGCGCTTTAATCGCCCAGATCGCCAAGCGAGCGTGCAGTTCCCACTCGATCGCCGTACGGATGTAGCCGCCAAACCGGTAAGACAACGTGCTGGTCGGGCGTGTCCCGCGGATGCTGCCCTCCGCCGTCAAGCGCTCCCGCGCGTTGTCCACTTCTTGAATCCGCGCCAGCAGCGGGACGTTCTCTCCGTTGGGCGCCGTGATGCCGGTGAACTCCAAATCCAACGCGGCCAGCTCGTGGATGAATCCCAAACCCACCCGCTGCACCGACTTGAGCCTGCCTGAAATCACGCTCCCCGCCGGCAGAATGATCTCTCTGCCCGAAACCACCGGAGCGATGAGAACCGCATTCACCGGATCTCCCGCCCTGCTGGCGTAAGATCCTATGGGAGTCGTGAGCCGAATATGCAGTTCAGTGCCAGCCGGCACCTGCCGGGTTGCTAGCAAATTGAGGGCTAACAGCGCATACGCGAAACTCATGACTGTCAGATCCATAATAGGCGATATCGACCCGCCGCGGCCAGAGTCTATGGAAACCCTTCACCTGAGTACCTACCGCTTGCCCTAATGCCCTTCTAGGGTTATACCGATACACTCTTGAGGCCTATTCTGCGAATGGCGCTGTCCAAACGCTCCGAGAAAGAAATAACGATGCTTCCGGAGACGCGTCTCCCCCGCTGGGAGAATGCGCTCGAGGAAGCAGATCAGGCCCCCACCATCCTGATCGTCGACGATCTCGATCTCAACCGGCATTTATTGAAGGCCATCCTCAAAACCGAGTCCTACCGGATTCTAGAAGCCAAACGCCCCTCCGTCGCCTTGAAACTGCTGGAGCACGAAAAAATCGACCTGGTGGTGATGGACATGGTTATGCCCGGCATGAGCGGTCCTGACTTCTGCCGCGCCCTCAAAGCGGAACGCCGCACCCAGCTCATCCCCATCCTGGTGCTCACCGGCGTTCAAGGCGCCGACAGCGAGATCGCCGGCATCGAATCCGGCGCCGATGAATTTCTGGTGAAGCCCCTCCAGCCCGCCGTGGTACGTACCCGCGTCCGCGGCATGCTGCGCAGCAAAGCGCTCATCGATTCACTGGATGAAGCGGAAACCATTCTCTTCGCGCTGGCCAAATCCGTCGAAGCCCGTGACAATTACACCGGAATGCATTGCGAGCGCCTGGCCGCCTACAGCGTGCGCCTGGGCCAAGCTGTGGGAATTTCGAAAGCCGAGCAATTGGCCCTCTACCGCGGCGGCTATCTGCACGACATCGGCAAGATCGGCATCCCCGACGCCATCTTGTTCAAGAACGGCCTGCTCAGTCCTGACGAGTGGCAAGTCATGCGCATGCACACCCTTCGCGGCGAGGAAATCTGTAGGCCCATGCAGACCCTGGCCCCGGTGCTGCCCATCATCCGCAGCCATCACGAGCGCTGGGATGGCTCGGGCTATCCCGACGGCCTCAGCGGCGAAGCGATTCCGCTGCTGGCGCGCATCCTGCAAGTCGCCGACATTTACGACGCGCTCACTACCGCGCGTTCCTATAAACCCGCCTTTACTCACGCCCACGCGCTCGAAATCATGCTCGAAGAATCGGCACGGGGCTGGCGCGACCCCGAGCTCATCCCCTTATTCGCCGAAGTAGAAAAGCAGCATCAAGCGCAGGATGAGGTCATTTGGCCCGCCGACGTTGCCATGCAGGAATCCCTTCAGAACATGCGCCGCGAACTCAGCAAATAGCTACGTAGCGGCAGGGAACGTCGCCTCGGCTCTCCTGCCGGTTCTTGTTTCGTCCGCCCGCATCGGCAGGGATAGGGCTATTGCTAGCCAAGCCGGCCGACCGCGTAATTAAGTTACTTTAATCATCCCCCGGCGCGGTATAATTTCCTCTGAAAGATGTTGGATCTCATCAAGAAACTCCAGGAAGAGATCGCGGTGCTCGAAAACGAGTTCCGCGTCGAACTCCCCCGCGAGATTCTCAAAGCCCGCGCCCACGGCGACCTCAGTGAAAACGCTGAGTATCACGCCGCCAAGGAGCGCCAGGCTTTCGTCAATGCGCGCCTGGGCCAGCTCCACGCCCGCCTGCGCGATATTTCGATGATCGACATGTCCAAGATCCCCCACGACCGCGTGGGCCTGGGCTCGCAAGTAGTCGTCCTGGACGTCGACAAAGACGAAAAGGTGCGTTACAAACTAGTAACCAGTGAGGACGTCGATGTCGCCAAGGGTTTGATCTCCACCGTCTCGCCGATCGGGCGCGGATTGCTGGGTAAGCAGGTGGGTGATGCCGTCAAGATCACGATTCCAGGCGGTGTCCGAGAGATGGAGATTGTCGAGCTCTTAACCATCCATCAAATAGCCGAGGCCGATAAATGACCATCACCCACGCCATCGGTTACGGCAGCAACAAAATCATTCGCCTGATCGTGCGGGGACTGGCTTTGTCGCGAATCCACCCCAACGTGCTCACGTTCCTCGGACTAGTGATCAACATGGTCGCCGCCTACATGCTGGCTGTGGGCCAGTTCCGCTGGGCCGCGGCAGTAATCATCGGCGCCGGCCTGTTCGACATGGTGGACGGCCGCGTAGCCCGCGAAACCAATCGCGTAACCCGCTTCGGTGGCTTCTTCGATTCGGTGCTCGATCGCTACTCCGACTGCGCCCTGCTCGTGGGTCTGCTGGTCTGGTACGGCTCCATCAACCGCCCGTTCTATGTAGTCCTGACAGCCGTGGCGATGGCCGCGTCCGTAATGATCAGCTACACCCGCGCGCGCGCCGAGAATTCCATTCCAATGTGCAAAGTCGGCTTCATGGAGCGCCCCGAACGCGTGGTCCTGGTCATCATCGGCGCCCTCTTCGACCACATGGCCCCGGTATTGTGGGTGATCGCCGTGCTTGGCAACCTCACCGTAGTCCACCGCATGATCTTCACCTGGCAGGAAACCAAGCGCCTGGAAGAAGCGCAGCTAAAAGTCCCCACCGCCCGCGCCGCCAGCAACGTTTAGGCCAGCGCCAGCTCGTCCCCATTGATTGCCCGGAACCCCGCCAGCCGCACGCGATCGCTATCCTTGAACGACACCAGCGGCATCAGCCCCATCTCGATCAGCCCCAGTACCTGCGTCTCCGTCATCCAAACTTCAGCGCAGGGCGTCATGCGCCACTCCCCGTTGAGCTGATAGGTGTGCAGCGGCAGCCCTTCGATATTGAGCGCGCCGCCCGCCGTCAGCAGCGTCAAAAACGCCAGCCCCGGATTTCCCCACAAGTAGTCCGCGTGCACCGGCGCCCCCGGCATCTCCTCAAACGGAAACGATTCAATCGAGCTAGTGCGCGCTCCATAAGGCAGGCGCAAAAGGAAACGCGGCAGCGCCAATCCCAAGTAAGACGCCTCCGGGATCGAGCGCAACTCATCCCAGTGATCCCCCATGCCAGCCGATCCCTCCGCGATAAAAGGCGCTCCAATATGTGCCGCAAGCAACGCCATGCGCCCCAGGAATTCGATATCGGCAGCGCCCGCTCCAAACGGATAAAGCCCAATCACCGCCCGCCACTTGCGCGCGCCGAGCAGCGCGTACATGCGCGTCTCACCCAAGCTCTTGGCTTCCAGTAAATCCCGCGCCGCTTCCTCTTTCGTAAAATGTGCGATGCGAAAACGCGCACCGTCCTCCGCGTCTGCGCGGATCACAAAGTCCAGACCGCGCCACGACGCTTCCACCGCCTGGAAGCGCGGATGATGCAGCAGTCCTCGCATTCGCTCCCCCAGCGCGCCGTCCCGTTGCGGATCGGCCGCCTCCGGAGCAGCAGCATCGGCGCGCGCCAGTTCCCGCAGATACCGCTCCATCGGATCGCCGCCTTCCGTGATCTGTTCCAGCAAGCTGGAAGGCCGCAGCAACTCGCTAATGTCCGCCTTCGGAACCTCCGCCTCCGCCCGCTCAACGCTCGGCGCAGCATCGAACTCGCGAAATAAATTCATGTTGCGATACAGGTTGTCCGGGTGAAAATCAGCCAGCTCGCGAAACGCAGTGCCCGCCAAGCGGACCTGCAGTTTCCCCATGACAGCGTCAAAGTTGTCGCGATCCACCGCCAATGGCTCCGTAGCGCGCCCCCCGAAATCGCCCAGGATCAAGTAATGCGCAGGCTCCTCTTCGGCGATCGCAATGGATTTCCGCTTAGGCTCAACGCCGAGTTCGATCATGCGCTGATTATAAGATTTCCAGAGCGGTCGTTTCGATACCACCACCCCGCCGGAACCAAAGTAGTGGACCCGTAGTCGAGAATCAACGCCGGTCCCGCTAC
This sequence comes from Acidobacteriota bacterium, assembly GCA_030775965.1. Classification (GTDB taxonomy): domain Bacteria; phylum Acidobacteriota; class Terriglobia; order Bryobacterales; family Bryobacteraceae; genus Palsa-187. The sequence goes on from JALYIB010000412.1 coordinate 6,154, forward strand.
CCGCCGGGACGCCACCTGAGCGCGAGGCAGCGCGGCTATATTCCTCCACCCGCCGTCGACCCAAACCCGCCGCTTCTCCGCGCGCCCCTTTCGAAACGGTGTCCGCGTGAGTTGCGGCTTCTCTACCCGCTGCCGCGCCCGCACCCGGATCGTGACCACTTCGATCTCGCGCTCCGGCGTAGCGTACCCATAAATCCGCGCATGCTCGCGATGAAAAGCCCGCGCCGCCCCCGGCCACGCCACGTTCAACTCGTAACTCTGGCCCCGATACCGCAGGTCTGCCGTGCGCTCAATCCCAGCCCCCGGCGATTCCCGCCGCGCCCGCCTCTCCAGCACAGCGAACTGTTTTTCGAGATCGCCGCGACCCAGCACCCCCGCCGCGTAATCGCGCACCGCATCCGTCATTAGCATCCCCAGCGCCGAAAGTGCCCCCGCATACTCCGGTACAATCACCGTCTCGATACCCAACTCCCGCGCGATATCGCAAGCATGCAGCCCACCCGATCCCCCAAACGCCACCAGCGCAAAATCGCGTGGATCGTACCCGCGCTCCACCGACACCACTCGAATCGCCCGCTCCATATTGGCATTAGCCACGCGCAAAATGCCAGCCGCCGCCGCAATGCGGTCCAGCTTCATCGCGTGAGCAACGCGGTCGACAGCCGCCCCGGCGCGTTCCACATCGATCGCCATTGCGCCGCCCAGTAACTGCGCCGCACCGATGCGGCCCAACACCACGTGCGCGTCGGTGACGGTGGCCTCCGTCCCCACGCCATAACAAGCCGGCCCGGGATCCGCCCCCGCGCTCTCCGGCCCCACGCGCAGCAACCCGCCCGCGTCCACCCGCGCAATCGAGC
>JALYIB010000413.1 GCA_030775965.1 Acidobacteriota bacterium
CCCGCAAAGTAAATCGTGCGCGATCCATTGGCGCGTAACTGCTGCCCGATCGAAAACAAAACCGCGTTACCCAGTCCGCCACCCACCAACAAGGCCGTTTCCTCCGCCGGCGTTTCCGTCGGCGTCCCCGTGGGACCCATCAGGACCACCGGCTCGCCCGGCTTCAACAGCGCGCACAAATCGGAGGACCCGCCCATCTCCAGCACGATCGTCGACAGCAACCCCTTCTCGCGATCCACCGACGCACCCGTCAGTGCAATCCCTTCCATCCCCAAAACGGTGCCCTCCACCCGCGGCGCCAGCGACTCAAAATTCTGTAGCCTGTAAAACTGCCCTGGCAAAAACGCGCGTGCCGCCATCGGAGCCTCGACAATCACCTCGACGATGTTGTGCGTCAGCCGCACCACCTCGCGCACCTTCGCGCGCAGTTCCCCGTTCAGCTTATGCAGCAGATCGGCGGCCAGCGGCCCCCCGGGCGCTCGCCGCGCCAACAGCCGCGACACCACCGGATGCCCCTGCTTGGCGCTCGCCATCGCCTTCACCACGTTGCCTGCAAACGAAGGATGCAGATCGCCAAAGAAACTAATCCCGCGCCCGTCCGGACGGATCGACATCAGTACCCAAACTTTCGCCGGCTTCGCCAACCGCTGCGGCTTCACGGGCTGCCCGTCTTCGTCAACGGCCTGAAACCACTTCCCGTCGAGGAAAACGTTGGGGGCATCCTCGCGCGCCAACACCGTATTCGGCTGCGTTCCCGCCGCCACCAGAATCGACCGCGCCGGCATCCGCACGCGTTCCCCGGCTTGCGTCTTCACCCACACCCACAAAGCCGAAGCGTGGCCGTACTGGTCCACTTCCACTTCATCCGGCGTCACACTCTCCGCAAATCGCACGCCCTCTTCGAGCGCCTTGGCCACTTCCTCATGGTTCAGCGTGTAACTCGGAGCATCGATCATCCGCCGCCGGTACGCCAGCGTCACGCCGCCCCAGGAGTTGATCAGCTCGATTAGTTTAGGATCGCGCCCCTCCCGCGCCGCCACTTCGCGTTCCGCTCGAATCGCCCGCCCGTGCGCCAAAAACTCGTCCGCCGTCGCCGTCTCTTCCGGGCTCCACGTCGCGCGCACTTCGCCTTCGCTCTTATCGGAGACCAGCGTCTCGTAGCGCTCCAAAAACTTATCCACTTGCACGACGTAATACGCCATCGACTCGGTGGCCGTATCCACCGCCGTCAGTCCCCCGCCAATCACCACGATCGGCATCCGCAATTGCAGATTTGCCAGCGAGCTCGATTTCGCCGCGCCCGTCAACTGCAGCGCCATCAGGAAGTCGGAAGCCTGCCGCACCCCGCGCGCCAGCCCGTTCTTCATCGGGATCACCGTAGGCCGGCCCGCGCCGGCGCACAACGCCACGTGATCGAACCCTAACTCGAACGCATCGTCCACCGTGAGCGTCCCGCCGAAGCGCACCCCGCCAAACATGCGGAACTCTTCCCGCCGCTCCAGCAGCAACCGGATAATCTTCAAAAAATTCTTGTTCCAGCGGACCGTAATCCCGTACTCCGCGACGCCGCCAAACCCCGCCATGACGCGGTCGTCGAGCGACTCATACAAATCGTTCACGTCGCGAATCGGACGAAACGGCACGCGCTCGCCCAGCGGCGTCACGCCGGAAATCGCTTCCGGAAGCGGCTCGATTTTCAGCCCATCCACAGCCGCCACCACGTGCCCGTCGTTCATAAGATGATGCGACAGCGTGAATCCCGACGGTCCCAGCCCTACCACCAAAACTTTGTATCCCGTCGCCGCCTTCGGAACCGGACGCGCGAAGTTCAACGGATTCCACCGCGTCAACAAACTGTAAATCTCAAATCCCCACGGCAGCTCTAAAACATCCTTCAGCGTGCGCGTTTCCACCTGCGGAATATCCACCGGTTCCTGCTTCTGGAACACGCAAGCCTTCATGCAGTCGTTGCAGATGCGATGCCCGGTCCCCGCCACCATCGGGTTATCGATGATCGCAATCGCCAGCGCCCCAATCGAATTCCCGTCCTGCTTCACCAGGTTCATCTCGGAAATCTTCTCGTCGAGCGGACACCCCGCGAGCGTAGTCCCAAACACCGTCGACTTGAACGGACCCTCTTTTTCCTTGAGCCCCGTCGAGCAACTGTCTTTCCCCTGGTTGTGGCACTTGATGCAGTAGTGCGCCTGATCGAGCGCGCCCGTCAGGTTCATCCCCGCGTCCGTCAGCTTGAATCCTTCGCGATGCCGCCAGTGCTCCTGAGGCAGGGCCAGTTCCGCGATGCCGTTCACGTGCACTGTCTCGACCGGCACCAGGTGCTCCATGTCGAGCTTATGCGGCACCCGGAACAAAACCCCGTTTAAATGTTTATGCCGGCCCGCGGGAGCCAGCGCCGCCCAAGCCCCATATTGCTGCGCAATTCCCAACTGCGCGCCGTGCTCCGCCTCGGCGTCCAGCCACTTGGAAACGTGCTCGACGTAACTCTGCTCCGTCAGCGGCTCTCCAAACAGCGCCTCCAGCTCCGTCGCCAGCTTCGCGCCTGGGATCGCCGCCGCTTTCTCCGCCGTCATCCCGCTGATGGCTTTTTTCTGGACAAACTTGCGCTTCAACGCATACAGCGGCCCCAGCGCGTCATGCTTGGCCTGCAGCGCCCGCACTTCCGCCGCAATGCCGAACAACTCGCCGATGAAATCCTCCACATGCGGAGCAATCGCAATGATCAACTCCGATTGCGCCTTACGCGCCAGCGTTGAAGGATCCTTGCGAGCCTCCGTCAGCCTCTCAAACAGAGCTTGCTCCGTCCCCTGTAGCTGGTGACAAAACTCCGCGTCCAGCCGCACGAGTGCTTCGCGGCTATAGAGGTCTTCAAAGGTGAATCCAAACGCAGGCTGGAGACGATCGTGATCGGTGTGCATTAGTTTTATCGGATAGCGCGGATACCGCGGGCGATGACTTTTATTATCTCATGCCCATCCCGCAAACGTCTAAAAATCCATCGAAATGCCCGCTTTCCGGCGGGAAACGCGATCACAGGCCTGTGAACTGGGCCTTGCCGCTACAGCCCGCTCTGCATCAGGAACGCAGCCGCCACGTCCTTCGGCTGCTGCCGGCCTAAGTCCACCTGCGCATCCAGCTCGCGCATCTTTGCCGTAGTGATTTTGCCCGCTAGCTCGTCGAGCACCGGCCGCACGTCCGGCTGCGCCGCCAGCAGGCTCCCCGCTACCAGCAGCGACGCTTGCTTCGGCACGAATACATGCTGGTCGTCGCTCAGCACTTTCCATGTCTTTTGCGTCAGCGCCCCATCCGTCGCCCGCGCCACGATCATCGTCACCGTTCCATCTTGCAGCGCCTTAAACAACTGTCCGCCGTCGGTGCTTCGCGGAGCCGCCTTCATCGGCAGCTTATACTGCGTCAACCTCGGCATCCCGTCGCCTAGTTGCTGAAATTCCGCCGTAGCGCCCAGGATCCAGCCATCTTGCACCGCCGCCGCTTGGCTCAATGTCGCTACTTTCGCCGCCCGCGGATCGTCCGCGCGAATCACCGCCACAAAGGAGTTATCCAGCCCCAGCGGATTCAGCAGCTCCGCCTGCGCCGTACGCTTCATCTCGCCCTGCGCCCGCGCGAAAATCAACGACGCATCCTCCCCCGCTTGCTCCTGCAAAATTTGCGTCACAATCGTCCCCGCGTCCTCCGCGTACAAACTGATTTCGCCGCTCTGGAACGCTTGATAGCCCAGCGTAGTGCCGCCCAGATCCAGCCGCCTATCTACCTTGCGCCCCAGCCGGTGCTCCAGATGCTGCGCCACAATTTCGCCCAGCACCACTTGTTCGGTGGAGCTCATCGATCCCACCACAGTCGTCTTCTGTGACTTCCCACAGCCCGCCGCCGCCAGCCCCAGCAACATCCCCACGGCCGCCGCCGCCCTCGTGAACGCCCGGTATCGATTCATGCGAATAGTCTTCAGCATAGCTCTAAGCATCCCCGGCGCGCCTCTTTGATATCCTTAAAAATTGTCCGAAGCCTAGGAGCTCATGTCGTTCCAAATTCGTCCCACGCGCGAGATTCTGGTCGTCCCCGCCCTGCCCCCGGCCCTGCGGCGTTTACCCGAGCTCGGCCTCAACATACTCTGGTCCTGGAACCACTCCATGCGCGCGGTGTTCCGCCGCCTCGACCCCGCCGCCTGGAAGGCCTCGAACCATAACCCTGTTGTCATGCTAGGCCGCGTCGAACAAGTAGCCCTCGAACGTGCCGCCGCCGATCCCCGCTACCTCACCCTCTACAAGCGCGCCTGCGAAATCCTCGATACCTATCTCGCAGCCACTCCTCCCCATTCCCTGCTGATCGCCTATTTTTCGATGGAGTACGGACTCCTCGATTGCCTCCCCATTTATTCCGGTGGCCTCGGCGTCCTCTCCGGCGATCACTTGAAAGCCTCCAGCGACGCCCTTCTGCCGCTGGTCGGCGTCGGCCTCCTGTATCAAAACGGTTTCCTGCAGCAAAAACTCGACCCCGATGGCTGGCAGCAGGAAGGCACCCCCGTTAACGATTTCTACTCGCTCCCCATCACGCCCGTCACCCGCCCCGATGGCGGCGAACTCCTGGTCAGCGTCGGCCTCAGCGGCACGGAAGTCTTCCTCAAAGTCTGGTCGATCCAAGTCGGCCGCGTGAAACTCTATCTGCTCGATAGCAACATCCCGCAAAACACCGCCGAAGAGCACCGCGAAATCACCAACCAGCTCTACGGCGGCGACGATCTCAAGCGCATCCGCCAGGAAATCGTTCTCGGCATCGGCGGCCTCCGCGCCCTCAAAGCCCTGGGACTCAACCCCACCGTCTATCACATGAACGAAGGCCACTCGGCATTTTTAGCCATCGAGCGCATCCGTGTCCTGATGGCGGACCAAGGCCTAAATTTCGACGAAGCCCTCCACGCCGCGCGCTCCAACAACGTTTTCACCACCCATACCTCCGTCCCCGCCGGCATCGACCGCTTTGACGCCGGCCTGGTCCGCGAACACTTCACCCTCTACTGCCAGAACGCCGGCATCGATCTGGATGCGTTCCTGAGTCTCGGCCGCGCCGCGGGCGCCGATCCCAACGAACCCTTTTCCATGGCCGTCCTCGCCATGCAGACCGCCTCCTTCCGCAACGCCGTCAGCCGCCTGCACCGCCAGGTGTCGCAGGAAATGTGGGATTATCTGTGGCCCAGCCTGCCCGTCTGGGAAGTCCCCATCGCCGCCATCACCAACGGCGTGCATCTCACCTCCTGGATCTACGGCGACCTCGCCACCATCTACGATCAGCACCTCCAGCCCGACTGGCGCGTGGGCCACAACGATCCCGAAATCTGGCGCCAGACCGCCGACATCCCCGCCAGTGAATTGTGGGAAGCCCATCGCCGCCGTAAACGCCGCACGGTGGCTTTCGTTCGGGAACGCGCCGTCGCCAGCGCCTTGGCCCGCAATGCCCCCACCCCCGTTGTCGAACGCGCCGCCGAACTCCTCGACCCCGCCGCGCTCACCATTGGCTTCGCCCGCCGCTTCGCTACCTATAAACGAGCAACTCTGGTCTTCCGCGATCTGCCCCGCCTAAAGCGAATTCTCACCAACGCGGCCATGCCCGTGCAAATCGTCATCGCCGGCAAAGCCCATCCCAAAGACATTCCGGGTAAAACATTAATTCGCGAAATTGTCCAACTTTCCCGAGATCCGGAACTGCCAGGGAAAGTCGTCTTCGTCGAGGACTACGGCATCGAAGTCGCCAGCGAAATGGTGCAGGGTGTCGACCTGTGGCTCAATACTCCGCGCCGCGGCGAAGAAGCCTGCGGCACCAGCGGCATGAAAGCCGGCATCAACGGCGTCCTCAGCCTCAGCATTCTCGATGGCTGGTTCGACGAGGCCGCCGAGGATTCCGGTGGCTGGGCCATCGGTAACCGCGACCCTTACTCGCCCGATCGCGACGAAGCCCACGCCGCCGCCATCTACTCGCTTCTAGAAAACGAAATCGTGCCCATGTACTACGAGGCCCGCGACGAAGACGTCCCCACCAGGTGGATGGAGCGCGTCAAGCAATGCATCCGCCACGTCAGCGCCCATTACAATTGCCAGCGCATGATCGACGACTACCATACCCAGCTCTACCAGCCCGCCCATCGCGCCTGGGAATCCATGGCGCGCGACACTTTCGCCGCCGCCCGCCAGCACACCGTCTGGGGCCAGCAAGTAAAACAGTTGTGGCCTCAGGTCCGCTTCCTCGAAGCCAGCGCCGGCCCAGGCGCCGCCGTATCAGCCGGCGCATCCCTGCCCTTGCGAGCCCGCATCGACCTGGCCGGCCTGTCAGCCACCGATGTCCGCGTAGAAGCCCTGGTCGGGAAAATCGGCCCGCAAGGCGAATTAGAAGAAGCGCAGGTGGTCACGCTCGATCCCCAGGAACAACAAGGGACGGCATTTTTGTTTGGGCGCCAATTCTCCCCCCTCACCACCGGCCGCCTGGGTTTTTCCGTCCGTGTAACCCCCAACCACTACGC
>JALYIB010000414.1 GCA_030775965.1 Acidobacteriota bacterium
GAAATGGGGGGCCGCCGGCGGTACCGGCGCGCTCCCAGGACCAGCAGCCCCACCCCAACCGCCAACGCCGACGCGTACAGCAGATAGCGGTTTACCAGGTCTGCCACCGGCCGCCACTGCTCGCCAAGGAAATAACCGAGCGTCAGAAACACCGCCACCCAGGTGGCCCCGCCGGACCAAGCAAATAGCGCGAAGGCATGAAATTCCAGCTTCGATGCCCCCGCGATGATGGCCGTAAAGTGCCGTACGCCAGCTACGTAATATCCTCCAAACAACGCCCAATGGCCGCTATGTTCGAACCAGCCATGAACCCGTGCCAGCTTGCGGTCGTTCAGGTGTAAATATTTGCCGAAACGGTGCACCGCTCCCAGCCCCGCCGTCCGCCCGATGAAATAACTCAGCGAGATCCCGCAGCAGCTCCCCGCCAACGCCGCGAAATAGGTTTCGAGCGGATTCATCTTCCCTTTGAAGATCAGAAACCCGCAGAAAACCAGCAGCGTTTCATCCGGAATCGGCAGCCCTACAATGCCCAAGATCAGGAGTCCGAACAGCGCTCCATAGCCGTACGTCGCAACCCACCCAAAGACCGCCTCCATCTGCTCCACGATAGCGCAGTGTCAGCGTGGCCCGAACTATTTCTGCTGCGTCGGCACGGCGCGCGGCGCAGCGGCCGTCCCCGGCGTCCGCAGAAATTGGAGAAAGCTCCGCTTAGCCGGTCCCGCTTTCACCCCCGGCTGGTCCATCAACTGCGCTGCAAACTCCGTAAAACTCGTTCCCAGCTCGGACCCCGGCTCCAGCAGCTTGCCGGTTTCAACCGCCCGATTCACGGCCTGATAATCATTCGCAAACACCCGCACCACCGGCACCCCCAGCAAATCCTCCACCTGCTCTTTCGAAAACAGCGGATGCTTATGCATGCGGTTGAGCACGATGGCAATGCGCGCGCTCAAGCCTTGCTCCTTGAGAAACGTCATTTTCTCCCGAGCCAGATGCAGCGACGGAATCTCGCCGGTGCAAATCAGCAGAATGCGCTTGGATTCCTGCATCAATTCCAGCGAATATTTCTCCAGATTTCCCGACAGATCGAAGCACAACACTTGATACGTGCGGCGCATGAAGCCCATCAGCTTGGCAATCTGCGAAGCCTCAATGCGGTAGTTAGGATTCAACCGCCCCGCATGCAGCACATCCATGCCCTGGATCGTGGTGACCAACTGCGGCCACAGGTTTTCGTCCATGTCGACGGCGCGCTCGAGCGCGTCCGGCACGGAAAACTCGTTGGTCAGCTTCAGCATGAAGCGCAGCATCCCGGAGCTCAAATCGAAATCCGCAAGCAGCACGTGCGTGTTGGGACGCCGCGCCAGCGCCGCGCTCACATTGGCGGCAATGGTCGACGTGCCCACGCCTGCCTTCGACGGCAGAAACGTGAAAATCTGGTTGGTGGATTGGTACACCGCTGGCCGCCGGTCCAGCTGGCTCTGGATGCTGGCCAGGGTTTCGAGCACCGCCCGCGCCTCAAACGGCTCCCCCAGAAATTCGCGGACGCCCGCCCGCATGGTCTCGCGCAGCACTGCCGGGTCCAGCGTCCGGTCAAAACCCACAATCTGCAGCGGACTGCCCTCCACCTCCAAAATGTGGATAATCTCCAGACCCTTCTGCAAATTCCCGAAGTCGAGAAACAATACCTCGGCCGCTAGCGCCCGCACTGTGCGGATCAGTTCGACGCCGCTCGGATAATGATCGAGCGTACGAGCAATCTCAACCTGCTCGCTCGCCTCGAGCGCCACTATAAGCTTTTGCCCAATCTCCACGTCCGGCGAAATGAGGATGCTGCGATACACTCAGGAAGCATATCGCCCTGTTCGGCCGGGGCATTAGACAAAAGCAAACCACAGAGCCAACCCCAGCCCCGCAATCCCCACGGCTGCGATTAGCCCGCCGGTTAGCCGCCCCGGCGCTATCTTTGCGGAGACTTTGGTCCTCATGAAAACTAATCCCAGCCCGATAAACAGCACTAGGTCCACTGCACCGTGCGTAGTCCAGTCATGGCCGGTAAGCGCCTTCATGAAGTCCTTCAAAGGCGGGAAGGCGTCCTTGACGCATGTCAGGGCGGTGCTGAATAACACCGTGACCGCAGCGGCCAGAACAAAACTGGAGGTCGCGGACGTCAGTTGTGGAGCTTCGCGGCCGGTCCCGGAATCCATGACGGAGCTCCTTTCGATACCTGAGGGAATAGGGCGTCCCGTTGCGGAAGCAGCGCGACTTTCACTCCGTGGTTAATAACCGCGCCCGCCCCTTCGACCGTTAGGCCCGTGATCAGGATCAGTCCCGAAAGCGCCAGAACCAGTTGGCGCGCGGCGGCGTTCGAGTCCGCGTCTTCCCGCGCGGCGATCGGCAGCAGAAACGCCAGAATCGCCGTGACGAAAAACAGGTGCTCTTTGGTCTCCATAAAAAGGTTGTGCGCGAACGGCCAGGGTCCCCCGAGAATGAGCGCCTTTTCGGGCGGATAGTAGTGCACGTACCAGAATCCGCCGCAGATCCAAGCCGCCGCGATCGCGACCGCCGTCAGCAGAGCCGCCGTTCGGATGCGCCCGCGATTCGCCAGCCCCGCATTCAGAGCTTCGACAAATACCCACAAAGCCGCCTGGCAGCCAGTAACCCCAAAGGTCGCGTGGGCCAGCAGAATGACGTCGCTACTCAAAATATGCAAAGCGCTCCCTTTCGACTTCTACATCCGTCCCGTGGGCCCCGGATGAAATCCGCGGTTAAACGCGGCCGGATCGCCCGGCTTATCGGCATCCGCCTTCTTGCCCCAGGTCCAATACAGCCCCAGGTAGGCGTAGGGTTCGCTTTTCCCGATGGCCGTATGCCCGTAACAGAACAGTAACTGAAAACCCGGATCGCGAAACTTGTAATACCCGCCGACATCCACCATCGTCGCGGGCTTGGGAAACGGCGTCCCGTCGCCTTCCGGACCGTGATAAAACACTTCCGTCCCGAGCGTCAGCTTCTTGCCGAGATCCCGCTGCACCAGCCACCCCGCAAATGGAAAGTTGCGATACCCGGGTGCGTTCACCAGCGTTTCTCCACCGCCGCCGTAAGTCGTCCACGGCCCAAAACTTTTTTGCACCCATAGCGGCACCTTGTACCAGGTCTTGCCCACTCCCAGCCCTTTATCGGCGTTGCCGGTGGGGATCTCGAACATCGTGAAGGTGCCAATCATGGGGCGGTGCTTGCCTTCCTGCACAAAGCGGTATTTGATTCCCAGTTCGATGTCCCCGACGCCAAAAGCCCTCGGCCCATCGGCGGGATAAATTCCAGCGGCGGGCACGATGATGTGCAAATGAACGTTAGGCAGCGCGCCCCAATTCAACTCGAAGCCCGGAGTCACCGTGTCGGTTTCAACCTTCGTGCCGTCCGACGAAGCGAAGGTGTAAAACTCGTAGTTTTTGTAGTCGATCGGCTGCGGATCGTCGGTTTGAAACGGTGGCCCAGCCAGCGCTGTCAAAGATACCGCGGCCAGCAATGCCAGCCTAATGCCCTTCATTCAACTCTCCAAATAATTCGCTCACTTTGACTTTCATGGCCGCCAGCGCCTTCCGCCCCAGCGGGGTAGCTCGATAGACTTTACGAATCGCCTTGCCCTGCCGCTTCTCGACCGACCGCAAGTAGCCCTTCCTTTCGAGTCCATGCAATAGCGGGTACAGGGTTCCGAGGCTGATCCGGTAACCATGCCGGCCGAGTTCTTCAGCCATTTCGAGTCCAAAAATCGGCTCCTCGGCGGCATGGTGAAGAATATGCAGCCGGATAAGGCCGGAGTAAAGATCCCGGTACTCAAAATGGTCTTGAGCATCGTGTTTCGATATCGACATTCGATACCTCCCGCAGTTTATATGGCAATGAAATCCCCTGTCAACTGCTCGCTTCGACTTGCGGCAATATATAATTGATCCTAGTGGATATCTACGATGAAATCGTGCGCCTGCGCCGCCTGGGCCAGAAGTGCGCCGTAGCCACCATCGTGCAGGTGAACGGCTCCATCCCCAGCTACGAAAGCGCCAAACTGCTGGTGCGCGAGGACGGCTCCATGCTTGGCACCATCGGCGGCGGCTGCGTCGAAGCCGACGTCTGGACCGCCGCCCGCGAGGTCATCGAGACCGACAAGCCCAAACACCTCACCTTCAGCCTGGGCGAGGACGCCGCCTACGACAACGGCCTGATCTGCGGCGGCCAGTTGAATATTTTTGTCGAGCCGGTGACGCCTCAGCCGCGCGCCTTCATCTTTGGCGGCGGTCATGTTTCGAAGAGCCTATCGAAGGTCGCGAATCTGGCCGGTTTCGCCACCGTGATCGTCGACGACCGCGAGGCCTTCGCCAATAAAGAACGCTTCCCCGAGGCCGACGAAGTCTTCGCCGAGGAATACGAAAGCGTCTTCCCCAAACTGCCCATCACCTCCACCAGCTACATCGTCATCGTCACGCGCGGCCATCGCGACGACATGCGCGTGCTGCGCTGGGCCGTCGAAACGCCCGCGAAATACGTCGCCATGATCGGCAGCAAGCGCAAGACCATCGCCGTGGTGAAGGAACTCGAAAAAGAAGGCTTGCCGCGACATCTATTCGAGAAAATCTTCGCGCCGATGGGCCTCGAAATCGGCGCCGAGACCCCGGAAGAAATCGCCATCTCGGTAGTAGCCGAAATGATCGCCATGCGCCGCACGCCGGATGTGGATTGGCGCTCGGTTTCGAAATCGATTTTCGCCCACGACCATCTGCGGGCGCTATTGAAGTGATCGCCGGCATTATTTTGGCCGCCGGAGCATCCAGCCGGATGGGAAGCCCCAAAGCCCTGCTCGATTATCGCGGCGAAACGTTTATTCAAAGACTGCTGCGCGTGCTGTCGGGAGTATGCGATCCCGTGATTGTTGTGCTGGGCTATCATGCCGACGCCCTGCGCCCCGCCCTTTCCGGCGCCACTATCGTCGTCAACCCGGCGCCTGAACGCGGCCAGTTAAGCTCCTTGCAAACCGCGCTCGCCGCGCTCCCGCCCGATGCCGAAGGCTTTTTGTTCACTCCGGTCGATTCGCCCGCCGTGGAAATCGCCACCCTGGAACGCCTGGCAGCCGCGTTCCGCGACCGTGATCCCGCAACCCAACTAGTCATCCCGCGATACGAAGGCAAACGCGGCCACCCGGTGTTCGCCACCCGCGCTATCGCCAATGAACTAAGCGCCTTGCCGATCACCGCGCAGGCTCGCGACGTAATTCATGGCCACATGGACGACACCTTATATATAGATGTCAACGATCCCCGCATCCTCGCCGACATCGATGATCGCGAAGCCTACCGCCGTCTCTCCGAGGCGGCCCCGTGACGAGAAACATGAAGCGCGGCATCCGCATCGGCATCGTCCTGGCGGTGGCGATCGCGGCCCTCGGCGTCGCAGTCCCCTACGCACCCGTGGATTTCCTGAAAGCACCCCTCGAACGAGCCCTCGAGCGCGGGCTCGGCCGAAAGGTTGAAGTCGATGCCGTCTCACTCACTCTCTTCTCCGGCCCCGGCGCGTCCCTCGACGGTGTCATCATCCACGACGACCCGCGCGCGGGAATCGAACCCTTCGCCTACGCCAACACACTCGATGCCCGGATCAGCCTATTAGGATTACTGCGCGGCCGCCTGGAATTTTCAAGCTTGCACTTAAACGACGCCACCTTCAATCTAGTGAAGCCCGACAACGCCCCGTGGAATTTTCAGATGCTGTTGAATCGAACCACGCCCGCCGCGGCCTCGCTGCCCACCATCAAAGTGCGGGGCGGACGCGTGAACTTCAAGTTCGCCCAGACCAAGTCGGTCCTCTATTTCGACGATACCGACCTGGAGGTTTCGCCCGGCGACAACGGCGCGGTGGATCTGCGCTTTTCCGGAGTGCCCGCGCGCACCGATCAATCTTCGCAAAACTTCGGACACTTCTACGTGCGCGGAAGCGCCGCGCCCGCGCTCAATTTGCGCGTGGAACTGGAACCGAGTTCACTCGACGCCTTGACGCGGCTGTTCGATAGCAGCAGCGCAGGACTGAAAGGTTTGCTCTCGCTCGACGCCCAGCTTTCCGGAGCGCCCTCGGCGCTCGACGTCAAAGGGATTCTACAACTCGACGGCGCCGGCGAGTGGCGCGTCGGCTACAAAGGAAAACTCGATCTGGTAGGCCAGACCCTTGAGCTCGATTCCACCTCGCCCTCCGGCCTGAATACCCGCGTGCACGTGCTCACGCGCAATTTGCTGACCACCCCGCAATGGGAAGTTTCAGCTGATTTCCTGGATGCTTCTCTAGGCTCCGCCGTCGACATGGCCCTTAAACTCGGCGCGCCTTTGCCCGACAAGATGACAGCGGAAGGAGTGGTCT
>JALYIB010000415.1 GCA_030775965.1 Acidobacteriota bacterium
TTCTCCACTTGTCCGACTTTCTTCTGGACTTTGCCCCCGATTTTCTCGGCTTGGCCTTGGGCTTCAAGATTGGGGTTCTTGGTCACCTGGCCCACTTTTTGCTTAAGCTTGCCCTTCGCTTCGTGAAGTGCGCCTTCCAGCTGGTCTGTGGTACTCGGTTTCATGTTATTTCTCCTTGTGCTTGAATTAATTCGTAGTGAAATCGCCCGCCAGATGTTCGATCCCGTCATTGGCGTAATAGCGTGCCGCCAATGGACCCTCGGCCTTTAGCACCTTCCAAGCCTCGTCTTTGGTATGCGCCGTTGGACAGTGAACCGCGACGAAAGCCGCGCCCTTCGCCGCCAAACGAAGATCGCTATCGTGCGATGCCTGTTCGGTAGCAAAAAAGCGGGAGACCGCTTGCATCAGGAGACTCAGGGGTCCTGTTTCTTCCTTTGTTAGTTCGAGGACATCCTCACCCGCCACCGCAATCGCTTCGTCTTCGGCGAATCCCGCCAGCCGCACCCTCGCCACCGCCTGCTGCGTCATCTTAAAACTCTGGAATACCGCAATCAGATAGTGCTTTGGATAGAACACTCCCAGTTGCGTGTCGGACTCTTTGAAAAAGCCCTTCAGTGTGCTCATAAGCTCAACTGCGGGGCGGATTGAGCCGGCTCCGCCCGGGTCAGCAACATTTGCTTGCAGGTGCGCAAAAGTTCGTCCCGGCGAAATGGCTTGGCCAGAAAGGCTCGCCGCGGCTTCTCCAACTCGGCGCGCAACGCGTCATCGGGCGGGGCCCCAGAGACATGCAGAACCGGCAGGGTCGAATGAATCGCCGTGCATTCGCGTCCCAGTTCCAGCCCATTCATCTCGGGCATGTTGTAATCCGTGACCAACAGGTCGACAGCCGGGCAGGATCTGTGGCAAATCGCCAAGGCCTCCGCTCCACTACCAGCCGAGAGTACCTCGTAGCCGCCGCCTTCAAGGATTCTATAAAGAACTTTCCGCAACGAGACGTCGTCATCCACAATAAGGATCCGCAGCCTCTCATCCGAGTTCTGGTGCGCGTAACGGGATGGTTCCATCAGCCGTCTCCTGTCTCAAAAACGACCAGATATGGTCATTTTTGGCCGCTATGCCTTCTTCGTCTCATGGCTGGATTTCTCGGGACGAAGCTTTTCGCTCAAATTATCGAGAATCTTCTTCATATCGTCGGCGTGCTCTTCTTCCTTCGCCATAATCTTTTCGATCATCCGCCGTGTCGTCGGGTCGTCATTTCCCAGATAGCGGATGATTTCGCTGTACGACTCGACTGCGATTCTCTCCGCCACCAGGTCCTCCCGGACCATATCCAGCAAGGTTTTACCTTCCACGTATTCGGAGTGGCTGCGGCCCATCATTCCTTCCGGATTGAAGTTCGGCTCGCCGCCCAGTTGCGTGATGCGCTCGGCGGCTAAGTCGGCATGGCTTTGCTCCTCTTTTGCATGCTCCAAAAACTCGTCGGCAACCGCCTGCGCGTGGATGCCGGTGGCCATGTAATAGTGCCTTTTGTAACGCAAAACGCATACGATCTCGGTCGCCAGGACCTCATTAAGAATGCGGATAACCGTCTGCCGGTCAGCGTTATACGCGCTGGTGACAGCGCCTTCCTCCATGTGCTGGCGGGCGCGCCGCCGCAGCTCTTGCACGTCCGATACGAAGGGTTGATGCATTTCCTTGGTTGATGTTTGGCTCACATATTCGCCTTTGCACGAATGGGGCCATCTGAAATTGAGTTCGATTCCTCACCTTGCCGGTGTACACTTTGAACATTGGAGGTTTGTATATGAAGGCTTTGCGATGGCTAGGGATGGTCGTAGCGCTCCTCCTGGTGGTCGTCCTGGCGATCCCTTTCCTGATTAACGTGAACCAGTTCCGGCCCCGTCTGGAAGCCGCACTTTCCGGGGCACTGGGCCGCGAAGTCAAGCTGGGTGACCTCAAGCTCTCCATACTTTCGGGCAGCGTCGAAGCCTCCGATCTCGACATCGCCGACGATGCCGCCTATAGCAAGACTCCGTTCGTCCGCGCCAAGTCATTGAAAGTCGGGGTCGAACTAGAACCGCTGATTTTCTCCCAAAAATTGAACGTGACTGGCATAGAAATCCAGGAACCCGAAATCGCTCTGGTTCAATCCGCTGCCGGTGTGTGGAATTTCGCGAGTTTGGGCACCAGGACCCACGCGAGCCCGCCCCCGGCCGCTGCCGGGTCTGTCTCGCCGTCCGACTCCATGCAAGATTTAACCGTCCAGCTAGTAAAGGTTACCAACGGACGGCTCTCGGTCAAGACCGCCGGCGAGGCGCAGCTCAAGGTTCTCCAAAAGGTCAGTATTGAAATAAAAGATTTCGCCGCGAATGCGTCCTTCCCGGTCTCGCTCTCCGCGGAGATTCAGGGCGGCGGCGACGTCAAAATGGATGGCAAGGCTGGGCCCGTCGACACCAACGACGCCTCCGAAATGCCCTTCGACGTAACTATTAAGATGAACCGGCTCGACATCGCCAAAAGTGGCTTCGTGCGGCCCTCCACGGGTTTTGAAGGGCTGGTTTCGATCGCTGGCGGCGTTTCTTCCAGCGCTCACATTTTGCAATTGAAGGGTTCGATTCAAGCCGAACACCTGAAGCTGGCCAAAGCCGGCAAGCCTGCGACGAAAACCGTGGGTTTCGACTTCGTATTAAACAACGACCTGCGCCAGCGCTCCGGCGCCCTCACCCGCGGCGACGTGCAGATCGGCAAAGCCAAAGCGGAACTCACCGGCACTTACGTCATTAAGAACAACAACACCGTCCTCCACGTGAAGCTGGCCGCGCCCTCCATGCCAGTGGAGGAACTGGCAGCCATGCTGCCGGCGCTGGACATTGTGCTGCCGCAGGGTTCGTCGCTTGAAGGCGGCACGGCCGCCGCCCATGTCACCGTCGATGGCGAGACTGACAAGTTAGTCGCGGACGGCTCGGTCGCGATCCAGAAGACCCGTCTCGCGCACTTCGACCTGGGCAGCAAAATGAATACGGTAGCGAAGCTGACCGGCATCAAGATCAGCCCCGACACCGACTTCGACAACATCAGCGCCAGCGTGCATTCAGACCAGAGCGGCGTCAAGGTCGAGAAAATTTCCGTGGTCGCCCCGGCCATCGGTGAATTGCTGGGCGAGGGAACCGTCAGCCCCAGCAACGCGCTGAATTTCAAAATGCGCGCGAATCTGCGTACCGGCGCCATGCTCGATATCGTGAACCCTTCCGGGAAGACCTCGGTTCCTTTCTCGATTCAGGGCACCTCCGCGGAACCCAAATTCGTGCCTGACGTCAAAGGGCTCATCGGCGGAATCGCGGAACAAAAATTGAAGCCGCTCACCGACAGCGACATCGGCAAACAGGCCACCGGTATCATCGACCTGTTTAAGAAAAAGAAACCGAACTAAGGGGACCTTGTGAGCGCTAACGTCTCAAACACGCCGCCTTCGGCCTACGATACGATCCAGACGCAACGCACCATCCTGGGCCATCCGGCGGGGCTGTTCGTTCTGTTCTTCACCGAAATGTGGGAGCGCTTCTCCTACTACGGCATGCGCGCGCTGCTGGTGCTCTACATGGTGGATTACCTGATCAAGAACGTGCGCGCCGGCAGCATCCACGTGCTCGGGTTCCTTCCCTTGCAGCGCGGCATCGAAGCCGTGTTTGGACCGCAGAACATACAGCCCCTGGCGTCGCAGATTTATGGCATGTACACGGCGTTGGTGTATCTCACGCCTCTATTCGGCGGCATGATCGCGGATCGTTTATTGGGCCAGCGCAAGACCGTGGTGATTGGCGCTGTCCTCATGGCCATCGGCCAGTTTTTTCTAGCGGCGGAGTCGATGTTCCTGGTCGGCCTCTTCTTCCTAATCGTCGGCAACGGCTGCTTCAAGCCCAACCTCGCGACGCAGGTGGGCGGCCTCTATCCCGCCGGTGACCCGCGCCTCGACCGCGCCTACAGCATCTATTACATGGGCGTGAACTTGGGCGCCTTCTTCGCTCCGCTGGTCTGCGGAACCCTGGGGCAAAAATTCGGCTGGTCCTACGGCTTTGGCGCCGCAGGGGTCGGTATGATCTGCGGACTCTTCTTCTACCTGTGGGGCCAAAAGTTTCTGGCCGAAGACCATCTGACGCGCGGCAAAAAGACGCACGCGGAAAAAGTCCCGCTGACCTCCCGGGAATGGAAAGTGATCATCGCCTTGATGGTGCTGGTGATCCTCAACGCCCTCTTCTGGGCGGTCTACGAGCAGCAAGGCAACACCCTGCAAATTTTTGCGGATCGCAACGCGGACTGGCACGTGTTTGGC
>JALYIB010000416.1 GCA_030775965.1 Acidobacteriota bacterium
CGTCTTGAGCGAGCACAACTTGAGCGAGCCCAACGGCCGGAAGGATGAGAAGTCCGATGAGAAGTTTCTTCATGGCTGGTCTTTTAGTGCAGGAACGTGACATCGAAATTCGATCCGTGGATGCTGGCGTGGCAGCGAGTGCAGGTGCCGCGCGTCTGGAAGCTCAGGCGGCTGTGCGGAACGTTATCGGCGATGGGATTGATGTGGCATTGCAGGCACAGGAAGCGCTCCTCGCGGCGCGCTAACAGCATGCGGTTGATGCTGCCGTGCGGCGTGTGGCAGGCGATGCAGCCTTCAATCTTCGAAGCCGGATGTTCGAAGACAAACGGTCCGCGCTTTTCGGCGTGGCATTGGATGCAAGTCTCGGAACCGCTGCGCACCAGCTCTGCCCGGTTAGAGGTCCCGTGGGGATTGTGGCAGTCCGAGCATTTCATGGCTCCTTCGGGAACGCGGTGATGCGTGGGCAACGCGAACTGGGCCTGGATATTGCCGTGGCACTGATAACAAAGTTCGGGTTGCGGTTTGCGCAGTTGGCTGTTGTGCAACCAGCGGGTTTGCTCCGGCAGTTTGGGCACGTTGAAGAAGTTGCCTTGCGCGCTGCCGATGGCTTCGGCTTGCGGGTTGCGTCCGGCTTCGACCAGATGCATGGAGTGGCAGCTATCGCAGGCGACTCCGTGCTGGATGTGGTTGTTATGTCCGAAATCGTTTTGATCGCGGCTGCTTTGGTGGCAGACCAGGCAGCGTTCGGCATTCTGTTTAGGATTCGCGTGGAAAGAGAAAATCAACTTGCTGGCGGCGGCGGTTTTCGCGTCATCGCCTTGTGCCGCTTCTTCGCCATCGGAATGGGCTTTGCCGGGGCCGTGGCACATTTCGCAACCCGTCACGCCATCGGCTTTGGCGGGTTTAATGGCGGCGTGATGCGTGAGATTGAATTGCAGGGATTCGGCTTTGTGGCAGGTCTGGCAGCGTTCGGCTCCCACGAAGCCAGCACCCGCCGTTGCGCTCGATGCGGTGGCGTTCGACGCGGCGGTGATGGACGGCGGGAAGGGCGCTTCCGGACGGGTCTGTCCAAAAGCAGCGACGGAGAGAAGAAACACCGCTAGCAAATAGGTAAGGGTAGTCGATTTCTTCATCCGTGCCCTCCCCTGAAGCACGCCGTGCACCACGCGATAGATGTGCGCATCGTATTGAAAACAAAGTACCAAGAAATTGTTCATCAGGGATGGTGCGTCATTTGCCTCAACGTAGGGTGACCGCTAGGCGTCAGTTTCCGCAGGCTCCTCGTGGCTGCATAAACTTCTCAGCTTCTTTCCGGTGCGCGCGGCAGGGGTGCGGAGCAGATCCGCCGGTTGCCGGAGAATGGCGGGAGGCGGTCGCAGCGGGTGGCGTCGGACGGAGACGTCTGCTGTGCGGTGGGGGAAGCTTGGTCGACTGGGGGAGCGGTATCCAGAGCGGCCAGCAGGGCGGGGGACGTGCGCCCACTCATTCGTTTTCGGGCTAGTTTTCGGGCTCTATGGCGTAGTAGCCTTTGCGGGCTTGGGGTTTGTAATCTTTATTGGCCAGCTTGATGTCGATCTTGTGATACGTGCCGTCGCGTTTCGGGTTGGGGGGCTGGTAGGCGATGGCGTATTGCGAGCGCATTTCGTCCTGCAGTTCTTTGAAAATGTCATCGAGCGAGTGGCTGCGGTCGACGTGAAAGACTTGGCCTCCGGTTTCAGACGACATGCGGCGCAGCTCGCCTTCGCCACCGCCTCCGCCCAGATTGATGGTGCCGAAACCGCCGCCTCCGTACGCCGCGCGGTCCTGATAAAAGATGCTGTAAATGATGACATCGCCTTTTTGCGCGGCTTCAATGGCTTTGTCGCGGCTGATTTTGCTGCCCGTGTCGACGCCGTCGGTGATCAGGATGATGGCTTTGCGGCCCACTTCGCGTTTCAGTTCGTCGTTGGCGGCGAGATAGACGGCATCGTAAAGAATCGTCCCGGCTTGATTCTGCATGGTGGGAACCGGTCCGGGATGCAGGCCGCCGACGGGGACGCTCAGGCGCAATTGCTGCAGGCCTTTCTGCAAACTGCGCGTGGAGTTGGTCAGGTCCTGCAAGAGCTCCGCTTCGGCGCCGAATTGAATGAGAAACGCCTGGTCTTTCTCGCGGATGACTTTGGAAAAGAACTGCGACGCGGCGCGCTGTTCGGTGTCGATCAGCCGTTCCTGGCTGGAACTGGTGTCGACCAGCAGGCCCAGCGTGAGCGGCAGATCGGTCTCGCGCGTGAAGATTTTGATCTCCTGTTCCTTGCCGTCTTCGTAGATTTTGAAGTCGCTCTTTTCGAGGTTGCCGATCAGGGCGTTGTTCTTGCCGTGAACGCTGGCGAAGACGTTCACCAGGTTTACGTCCACGCGGATGGGCTGGTCTTGAGCCAGGATGACCACGGTGCCCGCCAGAGCGAGGGACAAACCGAACACGGTTAGGCGCTTCATACTTACAATGTAGGATGTCTGGAAGCCCAATAGAGTTCCATGCGAAAAGCAATAAATCACTTGAAGAAGGCGGATCCGGTGATGGCGGCGATCATCGCCAAGGCTGGGCCGTACCGCGTGGGGTTCACGGACCCGGTGTTTCAGACGCTGGTGCGCTCGATTGTCTATCAGCAACTGAGCGGGAAGGCGGCGCGGACCATTTTTAACCGGCTGGTGGAGGCCGTGAAGGTGAATCCGATGACTCCCCAGGCCGTGCTGAAGCTGCGGCCGGAAAAGATGCGGGCGGTGGGCTTATCCCAGCAAAAGACGCTTTATATTCGGGAGCTTGCGCGGTTCACGCGAGATGGAAAGATTCAATTCGAGCGCCTGCCGGAGATGGCGGACGCGGCCATTATTGAAACCCTGACGCGGGTGAAGGGCGTGGGCGTGTGGACGGTGCAAATGTTTCTCATGTTCGCGCTGCAACGTCCGAACGTGCTTCCGGTGGGCGATCTGGGCGTGCGGGCCGCAATGAAGAAAGCTTATGGGCTGGCGGAACTGCCGAAGCCGCAGGAAATGGAACGCATCGCCGAGGCCTGGCACCCTTATCGCAGCGTGGCGAGCTGGTACCTGTGGCGCAGTCTGGAATGACAGCTTTGCTACAATATCCTGCTTGGGGATCTATCATGTCAGATACCATTACTCAGACTGCTGCGCCGGCTATTGTCGTGGGAGAAGATCAGATCGATGAGGCCTTGCGGCTGCGGCTGTATCGTCTGCAGGTAGAGATTCGCGAGGCGGAGCAGCGGGCTTACGACTTGTTCTTGCAAAGCTTAGTCAAGGGCACGAGCCACCTTTCGCTGGGGCAGGAGGCAATCGCGGCGGGCTGCGCGGCGGCCATGCAGAAGGGCGATCTTAGTTTCTGTACCTATCGGGGGCATGCGCATACGATTGCGCGCGGGGTGCCGATTGATAAGGTGCTGGGCGAATTGATGGGCCGCGATAACGGACTGCTAAGGGGCAAGGGCGGGTCCATGCATTTAACTTCGGTGGAGCATGGCGTGATGGGATCGTACGCCATCATCGGCGCGCATTTGCCGATTGCATGCGGAGCGGCTTGGCGCGCGAAGTACAAGGGCGACAAGGACGTTTCGGTTTGCTTCTTCGGCGACGGCACCACCAACATTGGCGCGTTTCACGAGGCGTTGAACTTCGCGGTGGTCTGGAAGCTGCCGGTGGTGTTTGTTTGCGAGAACAATTTGTACATGGAATACACGCCCATCAGTGAAGTGACAGCGGTGGCGGATCCGGCGGCGGGGCGGGCGAGCGCTTATGGACTGGAATCGATCGTCGCCGACGGGCAGGATGCGGATGTGGTTTACCGCATTGCCAAGGCGGCGTTCGACAAGGCGCGCGCGGGGGGCGGGCCGTCGCTGCTCGAATTCAAAACCTATCGTTACAGCGGGCATTCGCGGGCCGATCCAGCCAAGTACCGGCCGGCGGGGGAGCTGGAGTATTGGAAGCAGAATCGCGATGCCATTAAGATCTACCGCCAGCGCCTGCTCGATACCGGCGTCGCGCAGGAGAAGATCACGGCCATCGAAACCGAAGTGAAGGCCATTGTCGATCGGGCGACGGAGGCGTGCAAGGCCGCGCCGCCTTCATCGCTCGACTTGCTTTATACCGATGTCTACGCGGACGGGGGCTGGGCATGGCGGAATTAACGTATCGCGACGCCGTGGCGCGCGGGATCGCGCAGGAGATGGCTCGCGATTCCGACGTGGTGTTCTTGGGCGAGGACATCGCTAAGGCCGGCGGGGTTTTCAAGGCTACCGTAGGGTTGCTGGAACAGTTCGGGCCGCTGCGGGTGCGCGATACTCCGATCTCCGAGCAGGCGATTCTGGGCGCCGCCATGGGCGCCGCGATGACGGGACTGAAGCCGATTGCGGAGATCATGTTCTCGGACTTCATCGCGGTGTGTTTCGATTACATCGCCAACGAATTCTCTAAGAGCCGGTACATGACTAACGGGCAGGTGAAGTGTCCGCTGGTGGTGCGTACGGGCAATGGCGGGTCGGTGCGCTTTGGCGCGCAGCATAGCCAGAGCGTCGAGAACTGGTGCATGATGATTCCGGGGTTGAAGGTGGTGGCTCCGTCGAATCCTCGCGATGTGGTGGGGTTGATGGCGGCGGCGGTGCGCGATCCGGACCCGGTGATTTTCTTCGAGCATAAGGGCCTCTACGCTTCTAAAGGCGAGGTGGAAGACGGCGAGATTGTCGACACTTTGGGCAGCGCGAAGATCGTGCGCCCGGGCAAAGACGCGACCATTCTGGCGCTGGCATTGATGGTGCCCCGGGCGCTGGCTGCCGCTGAAAAATTGCAGGCCGAGCATGGGATCAACGTTGAGGTGATCGACGTGCGGTCTCTGGTGCCGATCGATACCAAGACCATTTTGGCGTCGGTGGCGCGCACCAGCCGCTTATTTACGGTGGAAGAAAATCCGCGGCTGTGCGGGTGGGGCGCGGAACTGGTTTCGATCGTGGTCGACGAAGCCTTCTATAGTTTGGACGGGCCGCCAGTGCGCATTACGACTCCGCATATTCCGCTACCTGCCGCCGAACGCCTGGAAGATTTGGCGATTCCCAGCATCGAGCGGATTGCCGAGACGGTGCGCAAGTCGCTGGCAGCTTGAGGATCGCGCATGCTGGCGGCACGCGACACGGGCGCGCTCGGCTGGATCTCGACACTCACTTCTAAAGAGCGCAGTGCGTTTGGGGCATGCGCCGGCGGATGGGCGCTGGACGCCATGGACGTCCAGATGTACAGCTTCGTCATTCCCACGTTGATCGCTACTTGGGGCATCACGCGCGCGCAGGCAGGAGCGTTGGGAACGGCGGCGCTCCTCGCTTCGGCGGCGGGCGGTTGGGTGGCGGGCTGGGTGGCGGATCGCTACGGGCGCGTGCGCACGCTGCAAGTGGCGATTGCTTGGTTCGCGGTTTTCACTTTCTTGTCGGGCGTCGCGCAGAACTATCAGCAGTTGTTTTTGGTGCGGGCGCTGTTGGGCATTGGCTTCGGCGGCGAATGGGCGGCGGGAGCGGTGTTGCTGGGCGAGGTGATGCGGCCACAGCATCGCGGGAAAGCGTTGGGCGCGATGCAAGCCGGCTGGGCCGTGGGGTGGGGAGCGGCGGCGCTGCTCTATGCGCTGTTCTTTTCAATGATGCCGGCGGCGATTGCTTGGCGCGCGTTGTTTTTGGTTGGTATTCTGCCGGCGGTGCTGGTGTTCTTTGTCAGGCGTTATGTCGAGGAACCCGAAGTCTACTTGAAGTCGCGCGCCGAGCTGGCGGCTAGCGGCGATAAACCTTCGTTCCTCGAAATCTTTCGGCGGCCGTTGCTGCGCGTCACGGTGCTCGGAGGGCTGATGGGCACGGGGGCGCAGGGCGGGTATTACGCGGTGACGACCTGGCTGCCGACGTTCTTACGAACGGAACGGAAGCTCTCGGTGTTGGACTCCTCTGGCTACCTGGCGGTGTCGATTGCGGGCGCGTTCTTTGGGTACTTGAGCGGCGGGATTCTAGCAGACAAAATCGGCCGGCGGATGACGTTTTTGGTGTTTGCGATCGGGGCCGGCGCAATCGCGGTGCTCTATACAAGCGTTCCTTTCGGTAACGGCGCTATGTTATTGTTGGGGTTTCCTTTGGGCTTCTTTGCCTCCGGCGTATTCAGCGCGATGGGACCGTTTTTCACCGAGCATTTTCCCACGCGCGTCCGCGGCGTGGGGCAGGGGTTTGCTTATAACGTGGGGCGGGCTACGGGAGCGCTGTTTCCCACGCTGGTGGGCGTGTTGTCGGCCAAGATGGCGCTGGGGCAGGCGATTGGGATATTTGCCGGAGCCGCGTACGCCATCATGGCCGTCGCGGCGTTTCTATTGCCGGAAACGCGGGGGAAGGCGCTGGCTCCGTGAAGTCTGCCGGGCTTGCTGGGGTTGGGCTGCGGCTTTCGGAATGGTTTGAGCGCTGGTTTCCCGACGCTTACGCTTTGGCGATTGTGGCGGTGGCGATTGTCGCGGCGGCCAGCGTTTCGATCGGCAATTCTCCGGCGCAGACGGCGCAGTGGTTTGGGGCGGGGTTCTGGGATCTGGTCGCCTTCACGATGCAGGTGACCATGCTCATCGTCAGCGGGTTCGCGGTGGCGAGCGCTCCGCCGGTGCATGCGGCGATTCGGCGGCTGGCGGGGATTCCCAAGACTCCGCAGGGCGCGGCGGCGTTCGTGGCGTTGTTTTCGATGCTGTCGTCGCTGGTGTCGTGGACTTTCAGTTTGATCTTCAGCGGACTGTTGGCGCGCGAAGTCACGCATCGCGTGCGCGGGGCGGATTATCGCGCGGTGGGGGCGGCGGCTTATCTGGGCGTCGGCGGCGTTTGGGCTTTCGGGCTGACGTCATCGGCGGCGCTCATCATGGCTACGCCGGCCTCGCTGCCGCCGGCGATTTTGAAAATCAGCGGGGTGATTCCTCTCAGCGAGACTTTGGGATTGTGGCAGAGCATGACGGTGGCGGGGGCGCTGGTGGTGGTTTCCGTGATCATTGCTTACTCGTCGGCTCCGGGGCGGGAACAGGCGCGGTCGATGGAGCAGATGGGGGTGGTGTACGAGACTGCCGCGGAACCGGCGGGACGGCCGCAAAGGCCAGGGGAATGGTTGGAATATAGCCCCGTGCTGACGGTGCTGATGGCGGCCATGGGCGCGGCTTATCTGCTGCGCGAGGTCGCTGCGAAGGGCTTCAGCGTTCTGCTCGAATTGAATCACTACATCTTTTTATTTTTGGCCGTGGGCTTGTTGCTGCATTGGCGGCCGCGGTCGTTCATGCGCGCGATTAGCGACGCGGTGCCGTCGGTGGCGGGGGTGCTGGTGCAATATCCGCTGTACGCCGGGGCGGTGCGGATCATGACGGAGTCCGGGCTGGCTGCGCGCATGGCGCATTTTTTCATTGCGGCTTCGACGGCGCATACGTTTCCGATTTTGATCGGCGTGTATTCCGTGGTGCTGGGTTTGTTTGTGCCGTCGGCGGGCGGGAAGTGGCTGGTGGAGGCTCCTTACGTGCTGGAAGCGGCGAAAACGCTGCACGTGCATTTGGGGTGGGTGGTGCAGACGTATAACGCCACCGAATCGCTGGCGAATTTGATTCATCCGTTTTGGATGCTGCCGCTGTTGGGGATTTTGGGGCTGAAGGCGCGCGATATTGTGGGGTACGCGATGCTGCAGTTCGCCGTACACGTGCCGCTGGTTTTATTTTTAGTGTGGATTCTAAACCTGACGCTGCTGCGTTAGTCGATAGGGTTGGTGGCGAAGACGGAGAGCTCGGCGGTGAAGCCGCGATCGTCCATTTCCAGGATGGCTTTGACGGCGTGGGCGATTTCTTCGCCGCGGATTTTATTGCCGTTGGCTTTACAGATCTGTCAGGTGGTGCGATTGATCGAACAGCGCCATATTTTTCTGTGTTTCTTTTTAAGTTATTTCAGCGCCGCTAGCTCCCGGGCGCCTTCGTCGATCATTTGCTGGATGCGCGCCGAGGGCTCGGGGTTATCTTCGCGAATGGTGGTGAGGGGGCCGTGCACGGTGAAATACTTTTTGCCGACCACCAGTAATTCTTCGGCGGGAAAGCGCGTGATGACTTCGGCGCCGGTTTCGGTGACCACGATTTCTTCTTCAATGCGCGCGGCGCGCCAGCCGTCTTTCGAGGGCCAAAAGGTTTCGAGCGCGAACACCATGCCGGGCTTGATCACATGCGCGTGTTCCATCGAAACCAGGCGGCTGATGACGGGTTTTTCCCAGATGGCGAGGCCGATGCCGTGGCCGAATTGTAAGGCGAACGCCGCTTCTTCGTTGGGGAATCCGAACTCCTGGGCTTTGGGCCATACGGAGGCGATCTCCGCTGTCGTGCGACCCGGTTTGACCAAAGCTATTGCCGCGTCGAGATATTCGCGGCAGCGCGTGTAGGCGTCGATCATTCCTTGCGGGGCGTAGCCGACGGTGAAGGTGCGGTAGTAACAAGTACGGTAGCCCATGTAGGAATGCAAGATGTCGTAGTACACGGGGTCGCCGGGGCGGAGGGCGCGGTCTGAGAAAACGTGCGGGTGCGGGCTGCAGCGTTCGCCGGAGATGGCGTTGACGCCTTCGACGTATTCCGAGCCGTTATCGTAGAGGTATTTATTAACCAACCCCACGGCTTCGTTTTCTTTGAAGCCGGGGCGCATGGCGTGATACAGCTCGTGATAGGCGCCGTCGACCATCATGGCGGAGTGGTTGAGCAGCAGGATTTCATCCTGCGTTTTGATTTCGCGGATGTCTGACATCAACTGCTGGCCGTCGATGACGGTGATGCCCAATTTTTGCAGGGCAAACAAAATAGGCGGCTCGACGATGTCGATGCCTACGGGCTCGTTGTGCAAGCCGCGCATTTCGAGTTCGGTCTTGATTTTTTTCGCTACGTCGTCGGCGCGCCCCATCTCGGGCGACATGGCTCCGCGCAAGAGCGGGATGCCGGCGCGCGAGCGGTCGCCCAGCCACGGGCAGTTTTGCTGGTGGTGGCGGGCGGCCGAGCCGAAGTCCCACAGAATCGGCTCGTCGTTTTGCGCGAGTAACGCGAAGCGGCTGACTTTATCTTGCGCCCAGGTGCCGATGTGCGTCGCCGTCAGGTAGCGCACGTTATTCATGTCGAAGCACAGGAGCGCGCCCATCTCGGACTTTTCCAGCAGTGACTTCGCGCGAGCCAGGCGCTGTTTGCGGAGGCGATCGAAGTCGATGCGCTGCTCCCAATCTACGGCCATTGATCCGAAATGTTTGATTGCCATGAGTCGTTCTCCCGGAAACTAACCTTTGGATACGCCTGACATGCGTGCCAGGGCTTCGAACAGAATCGCGAAATCTTTTTCAGCCAGGCCCATGCCGCGGGCGGCCGTCAACATCTCATTGGTTACGGCTGTGGTGGGCAGGGGGACGTCGAGTTGGCGGCCTAATTCGAGGGCCAGCAGCATGTCCTTCTGCATCATGTTTACGTTGAACCAGGCTTCCTCAGGCATCTTCAGCACGAAGGGTCCGCGGTATTGCACCATGGGTGAGCCGATGACACTGTGGGTTAACACATCGACCGCTACTTCGCGTTTGATGCCGCTTTTTTCGGCTAAAAGGACGCCTTCTGAAAAAGCCAACATCTGCACGGCCAGGCTCAGGTTGCTGGAGATTTTCATGACCAGCGCGAGGCCGTTATCGCCGACGTGAGTTACTTTGGGTCCGATGTCTTGCAGTAACGGCTTGACGCGCTCAAAGGTTTCAGCGCGCCCTCCGACCATCACGGAGAGTTTTCCTTGCTGCAGAGTGATGACGCTGCCGGAGACCGGGGCGTCCACCATGTCCGAGCCCTTCTCGCGAACTTTCGCCGCCAGGGTGCGGGCGAGGGCGGGGCTGACGGTGCTGATATCGATCCAGACCTTCCCGGCTCCGATGCCGGCTAACACGCCGTTGGGCCCTTCGGCGATTTCAGTCAAGGCTCCCGAGTTGGTGACCATGGAGAGCACAAAGTCGGAGGCGGCGCAGACGGCGGCGGGGGTGTCGCCCCACTGCATGCCTTTATCGATGAGCCACTGGGCTTTGGATTTGGTGCGGTTGTAGCCGGTGACGGTGTGGCCTTTGTCGAGGAGGCGTTCGACCATGTGGCCGCCCATGACGCCTAAACCGATATAGCCGAGCTTGGCCATGTTTAGAGTTTTCCTTCGATCCAAACGGTTTTAATATTCGTGAATTCGTGGATGCCGTGGACTCCGAGTTCCCGCCCGTGGCCAGACCATTTTACGCCCCCGAAGGGCAGGCGGGGATCGGAGGCAACCATTTTGTTGATGAACACCAGTCCGGCCTCCAACTCATTTGTAAAGCGCTCGCGTTCGGCGGGATCGTTGGTCCAGGCGCTGGCGCCCAGACCGAAGCGCGTGTCGTTGGC
Organism: Acidobacteriota bacterium; assembly: GCA_030775965.1. Classification (GTDB taxonomy): domain Bacteria; phylum Acidobacteriota; class Terriglobia; order Bryobacterales; family Bryobacteraceae; genus Palsa-187. The sequence continues at coordinate 10,442 of JALYIB010000416.1, forward strand.
AATGTGAATGGCTTCGTCCAGGTCTTTCACGCGGAAGAGGGACGCGACGGGGCCGAAGAATTCTTCTTTGTAGGCGGGGGAATCTTTGGGGATGTCGCTCAGCACCGTGGGTTCGAAAAAATATCCCTGGCCGCCGGCTGCTTTGCCGCCGGTGAGAACTTTGGCTCCGGCTTCAACCGATTTTTGGATGTCGATGCAGATGGTGGCGATGGCTTCGGCGTTGACCAGCGGACCTAGTTCGGTGTCGGCGTCCATGGGGTCGCCTAGTTTCAGGGCTTTCATGGCGGCCACGAAGCGGCGCTCGAATTCGTCGGCGATGGGCTCGGCTACGATGAACCTTTTCGCTGCGATACAAGACTGGCCGTTGTTCATGCAGCGCGCTTTGACGGCGGTCGAAACCGCGTCATCCAGATTCGCGCTGGGCATGACGAT
>JALYIB010000417.1 GCA_030775965.1 Acidobacteriota bacterium
CGCTGGATACCAATCCCAAGTACGACCCCAAGCCGGTGCGGCTGTCGGGGCGCAAAGCGCGCCCGGTGGCCGCTACCGACCCCTGCCGCCGGTTCCGTCCGGAAAATTTGCGCGGGTTCGCACTCACCGACAGGTATTTTGTATGAATGCTTTTTTGGTCGAAAGCGAACGCGAGGCGCCGAGCGCGGCCTATCGATGCGTGGTTCCGGCTGGCGAATCGTGGATTCACGAAATTCCGCGCGGCGCGTATTTCCGAATTGTCGATCTAGAAGGCAATCAGGCGGTGGACACGCTGTTCTATAACGCGCATGATTACAGCGACCGCTACTCCGCGCAGGACACCATTCGCAACCAGCGCAACATCTATCTCACGACCGGCACACGGCTTATGTCGACCGCGGGCAACGTGATGATGACTATTGTTGCGGACACCTGCGGGCGGCATGACACCCTGGGGGGAGCGTGCGCGGCGGAGAGCAACATGGTGCGTTACGCTCTCGAAAAGCGCTACATGCACGCTTGCAGGCAGAGCTTCCTGAAGGCGATTGTCGAATGGGAGCACGGCATGGATAAACGCGACATCACAAGCAACATTAATTTCTTCATGAATGTGCCGGTGACGCCGGAAGGCGAGCTGAACTTCGAAGACGGAGTCTCGGCATCCGGGAAGTACGTCGAAATGCGGGCGGAGATGGATGTTCTCGCTCTGATCAGCAATTGCCCGCAACTTAACAATCCTTGCAACGCCTATAACCCCACGCCCATTGAAGTGTTGATCTGGGATGGACAGGACAATTGATGTTCCGCAAGGTCCTGATCGCAAATCGCGGGGCGATTGCGTGCCGCATTATTAGGACCTTGCGGAATATGGGAATCGGTTCGGTGGCCGTTTACTCGGAAACCGACCGGCATTCCTTGCACGTACAACAGGCGGATGAAGCGCTGCTGATCGGACCGCCGCCGGCGACGCAAAGCTATCTGTCCGTGGGCGCGATTCTCGAAGCGGTGCGGAAATCGGGAGCGGAAGCGATTCATCCCGGCTACGGATTCCTGAGCGAAAACGCCGAATTCGCACAGGTTTGCGCGGATAGCGGGGTGGTGTTCATCGGTCCGACGCCGGAGCAGATGCGCGTGTTCGGATTGAAGCATACGGCGCGGGCGATGGCGCGGGAGTGCGGCGTCCCGTTGCTGCCGGGAACGGGATTGCTCGAGGGCGCGGAGGACGCGGTGGAAGCGGCGCAGCAGATCGGCTACCCGGTGATGCTTAAGAGCACGGCGGGCGGCGGCGGGATCGGCATGCGTTTGTGCCGGACGCCGGAAGAGCTCGCGGAATATTACGAAGCGGTGGAATCGCTGAGCCGGTCGAGCTTCGGAAGCAGCGAGTTGTATTTGGAGAAGTTCGTGGTCTCCGCGCGTCACATTGAAGTCCAGATTTTCGGTGACGGGCTGGGGACGGTGATTCCGCTGGGAGAGCGGGACTGTTCACCGCAGCGGCGCAATCAGAAAGTGATAGAGGAGACCCCGGCGCCGGGACTCCGGCAGAGTTTGCGCGAGAAAATGTTCGCTGCGGCGGTAAGGTTGGGAAGGGCGGTGGGCTATCAATCCGCCGGTACGGTCGAGTTTATCTACGACAACAGGACTGAGAATTTCTACTTCCTCGAAGTGAATACCCGGCTGCAGGTGGAGCACGGTGTTACCGAACAAGTCACCGGCATCGATCTTGTGGAATGGATGGTGCGGCAGGCGGCGGGCGAGTTGCCGGATCTGAATCAGGCGCACATCCGACCGGCGGGGTGTTCTATTCAGGTCCGGGTGTATGCGGAGAACCCCGCCAAGAATTTTCAGCCTAGTTCGGGAAGGCTTTCGCACGTGGAGTGGCCAAGCCAGGCGCGGGTGGAAACGTGGGTGGAGGCCGGAACAGAGGTCACTCCGTTCTACGATCCGATGCTCGCAAAGATTGTGGTGGATGGCGCGGACCGGGCGGCGGCGCTCGCGCACCTCAGCTGCGCGTTAAAACACTGCACCATTGCGGGCATCGAAACAAATCTTTCGTACTTGCGCCAAGTGACAGCGGATCCTGGATTTGAAGCGGGCGGCATCACGACTGCGTTTCTGGAAGCCTTCGAGTATCAGCGCAGCGCAATCGATGTCATCGAACCGGGCACGCAGACCACAGTGCAGGATTACCCGGGACGCTCAGGTTACTGGCATGTGGGCGTGCCGCCGTCGGGTCCCATGGACGCGCTGGCCTTTCGCATCGCTAATCGACTGGTAGGGAATCTGGATTCGGTGGCTGGGCTCGAGATCGCGGTTACGGGCCCCACGCTGCGCTTCGCAAGCGACACTGTCATTGCTTTGACGGGCGCGGATTTCGGCGCGCGGCTGGATGGTTCTCGTGTTCCGCTGTGGCGATCCATTCAGGTTTCGGCGGGTTCCACGCTCGATATGACGACGTCGCAAGGGGCGGGGAGCCGCGCGTATCTGGCTATCTCCGGCGGCGTGGATGTGCCGGAATATTTGGAAAGCCGCAGCACTTTTATCCTGGGCAGTTTTGGCGGACACGCGGGCCGTGTGCTGCGGGCCGGGGATGTGATTGGAATCACGGAAGACGGGCCCGCCTGTTGTTGCACGCGGAAGACGCCTGCTGAATTGATCCCGCGATACTCGAAAGAATGGGAGATCGGGGTGCTTTATGGGCCGCACGGAGCTCCGGATTTCTTCACCCCGCAAGACATCGAAATGTTTTTCTCGACAGCCTGGAAGGTGCATCATCATTCAGACCGCACCGGGATTCGGTTGATTGGTCCCAAGCCCACTTGGGCGCGGCCGGATGGCGGCGAGGCGGGGCTGCACCCTTCGAACATCCACGATAATGCTTACGCTATCGGGACGGTGGATTTTACTGGCGACATGCCAGTGATTCTGGGGCCGGATGGACCTAGCTTGGGAGGATTTGTCTGTCCCGCGACCATCGTACAGGCCGAACTGTGGAAGATGGGGCAGCTCAAGCCAGGCGACCTGATCCGTTTCCGCGCAATTTCGCGGAGCCAGGCGGCGGCGATGGAAGAGCAGATGGAGCTTGCGATTGCCGATTTGGCGGGCAACCTGCCGGCGCTGCCTGTCGAGGGCGTGCGCGAAGAAGCCGTTCTGTCACGGCGCGAGGCGTCGGCAGAGGGGTCGCCCGCGATTGTCTGCCGAGCGGATGGCGATCGGCATCTGTTGATTGAATACGGGCCGAACGTCCTCGACTTGAATTTGCGCTCGCGCGTCCATGCGTTAGAGGAGCGGCTGCGTGCGGCGATTCTGCCGGGTATCTTGGATATTACGCCGGGTGTGCGGTCGCTACAGGTTCACTACGACGGGCGGGTGCTCAGCCGGGACCATTTGCTCGAAGCTCTGGACTCTTGCGAGGAGCAGATTCCGGATCTTGACAACTTGGTTTTGCCCTCGCGGATCGTGCATTTGCCGTTGTCCTGGGATGACCCGGCTACGCAGTTGGCGATTGCGAAATACATGCAGTCAGTGCGGCCGGACGGGCCTTGGTGTCCTAGCAACATTGAATTTATCCGGCGGATTAATGGGCTCCATTCAATCGATGAGGTGCATCGGATCGTCTTCAACGCGAGCTATCTGACGCTGGGATTAGGCGACGTGTATTTGGGAGCGCCGGTGGCAACGCCGATCGATCCGCGGCACCGCCTGGTGACAACCAAGTACAATCCGGCACGCACCTGGACGCCTGAAAACGCAGTGGGAATTGGCGGGGCTTATCTGTGCGTTTACGGCATGGAAGGGCCGGGCGGGTATCAATTCGTCGGGCGCACGCTGCAGATGTGGAATACGTTTCACTCGACGGCGGAGTTTCAGCCAGGTACTCCGTGGCTGCTGCGGTCGTTTGACCAGATTCGGTTTTTCCCGGTATCAGCGGATGAACTGTTGGAGATTCGCGACGCCTTTCCGCACGGCAAATATTCGCTGAAGATGGAGCCTCAGCAATTCCGGTTGAAGGAGTATCATGAATTTTTGGCGTCCATCTGCGGCAGTGCTGCGGACTTCAAACGGTCGCAGCAGGAAGCGTTTTTGGCGGAGCGCGAACGCTGGGCGCTGGCGGGAGCGGATCAGTTTGAATTGCCAGACGCCGAGGAGTTTACGGTGGAAAGCGAGCCGGCCACGCCCGAGGGCTGCCGGGCGGTGCGATCTCCTACTACGGCTAGTGTTTGGAAAGTGGCGGTGGAACTCGGTCAGCACGTGATGGCCGGCGAGAAGCTCATCGTGCTGGAAGCAATGAAGATGGAGATCGCGGTGGCAGCTCCCATCGCGGGCGTCATCGAAGTACTGAACTGCGTCAAGGGTGCGATGGTTTTGGCGGGACAAAACCTGGTCACGCTGCGGCAGGAGGTGGGATCGTGAAACTGGCGATCAGCACTCTACGTAATCAGTATCGCGGGGGCCAGGCCAAGCCGTCGGACGTGATCGCCGCGATCTACGACCTCGTCAGGCGCGAGACACAGCCGGTTTGGATTTCGCTGATTCCACGCGAACGGGCGCTGGCGCGGGCGCGCGAGTTGGAGAGCGATCCGGCTGCAGCGGCGCTGCCGCTCTACGGAATACCGTTCGCGATTAAAGACAATATCGACTTAGCGGGTGTGCCGACTACGGCCGGGTGTCCCGCTTACTCCTACACGCCTCAGCGCAGCGCGACGGTGGTGGAGAAGTTGCTCGCTGCCGGCGCCATCGTGATCTGCAAAACCAATCTAGATCAATTCGCGACGGGACTGGTGGGGACGCGCTCGCCTTACGGGGCATGTTCGAGCGTGTATGACGCGCGCTATATTTCGGGCGGGTCCAGCTCCGGCTCGGCGGTGGCGGTGGCGAAAGAGTTGGTGAGTTTTTCGTTGGGGACGGACACGGCGGGGTCGGGACGCATTCCGGCGGCGTTTAACAATTTGGTTGGGTTGAAACCGTCGCGCGGGCTGCTGAGCGCGGCTGGAGTGGTGCCGGCGTGCCGGTCGCTCGATTGTGTTTCCGTCTTCGCCACGAACTGTAGCGATGCGCAAACGGTGTGGCGGGTGGCGAAGGGCTGTGATCCGCGTGATCCTTATTCGCGTGTGCCGGGTCCTGGAGCGGGCGCGGCGCCGTGGGCTGGCGGGAGTTTTCGTTTCGGAGTACCGGCGCCTTACCAGCTTGAGTTTTTCGGCGACCAGGAATATGCGGAGATGTATAACGCTGGGGTGGCGCGGCTGGAGCAGATGGGCGGCACGCGGGTCGAAATCGATTTTTCGATTTTCCGTGCAGTGGCGGAACTGTTGTATGCGGGGCCGTGGGTGGCGGAGCGGCTGGCGGCGATCCAGCCCTTTTTTGAATCGAATGCCGACGACATGAACCCGGTGGTGCGCGGCGTTATCGGCGGGGCACGGAAGTTTTCGGCTGTCGATGCATTTGAAGCGGAATACCGGCTGCGGGGTTTTCGGCGGGATGCGGAGCGCGAGTGGTCGAGAATGGACGTGCTAGTGGTGCCGTCCGCCCCCACCATTTATACGCAGGATGAAATTGCAAGCGACCCGGTGCGGCGCAACACCAATCTGGGTTACTACACGAACTTCGTCAACCTGCTGGATCAGGCAGCGGTGGCGACGCCGGGGGGATTCCGTTCCGATGGGCTCCCCTTCGGCATTACTTTTATCGGTCGGGCGTTTACGGACGAGGCACTGCTGGCGGTGGCGGATCGTTTTCATCGCGCGCACACGGATGTCGCTGGGCCGGCGGTCGATTTGGGGGCGTGTCCGCCGGGATGCATCGCGGTCGCGGTGGTCGGAGCGCATCTTTCCGGACAGCCGCTGAATCGGCAACTCACGGATCGGCACGCGCGTTTGATGAAGACGACGAAAACTTTGTCTTGCTACCGCTTCTACGCGCTGCCGGGAACGCAGCCGCCGAAACCTGGGTTGGTGCGCGAAGAGGGATATGAGGGGCCAGGTATTGAAGTCGAAGTATGGGCCGTGCCGGAGAACGAATTCGGAAGTTTCGTGGCGGGAGTGCCTCCGCCGTTGGGAATCGGCAGCGCCACCCTCGAAGGGGGCGACGTCGTGAAGTGTTTTATCTGCGAACCGTATGGACTGCGGGACGCCCTGGAAATCACGCAATTCGGCGGCTGGCGCGCGTTTCTTGCCAGTCAAGCGTTGCCGGCGCGTGTATAATCGGAACTAGATTGGCGGTGGCTCTGTTGCCACCCGGATCACCCCCTCGAAGAATCAAACCCGGCCCTGTCGCCACGCGCTTCTCATAAATTTTGGCGGTGACAATGCTGCGCATTCTTTCTATTTTTCTGGCGGTGGCCAGTTTTCTCGCGGCCGACACTCCGGGCGCCAAGCCCAGCTTTACGGTGGGATGGTCTGTGTATGCGGGCTGGACGCCGTATCACTACCTGATGCAATCCGGCATCATGCGGAAGTGGGCTGACAAATACGGCATCAGCATTAAGATCCAGCGCTTCGATTACGCGCCGTCACTCGACGCATTCGTCGCGAAGAATATCGATGCGTGCACCATGACCAACATGGATGCGCTCGACATGCCGGCGGCGTCTGGCGTGCCTACTACCGCCATCATCATCGGCGATTTTTCGAACGGCAATGACGCGCTGCTGGTGCGCAACGGCCTGCAGATGAAAGACCTGCCGGGAAAGAAACTTTTGCTGGTGCAGAAGACTGTGTCCGAGTATTTGCTCGACAGGGCGATGACTTTGAACGGGATGCGGGACCACATTAAGCAGGTGCGGCTGATCAATACTTCGGATTCCGATATCGTCACGGCCTTCTTGAGCGATGCCAGCGCGGCGGCGACGGTGACCTGGAAGCCGATGGTTTCGCAGATCGTCAAGCAAAAGGGCATCACCTCCCTTTTCAATTCTTCGCAGATCCCAGGTGAAATTTTGGATCTGACGGTCGTGCGGACGGAGATTCTGAACCGGCCAGATGGGTCCGGACAGCGTTTCGCCAAGGCGCTGGCGGGGGCGTGGTATGAAATGATGGCGCGGATGTCGGCGCCGGGGCCGGAGGCGGACAAGGTGTTGACGGCGATTGCCGGGGGGTCGCAGGACACGCTGGCGTCTTATAAGGAACAGTTGAGCACGACCAAAATGTTTTACACTCCGCAAGCGGCGATGGAGTTCGGCGCGTCCGCGAATATCAGGGAAAAGATGGCGCTCTTGCGGCAGTTCTGTTTCGATCACGGGCTGCTGGGTTCGAATACCAAGAGCGTGGACGAGGTTGCGATCGCGTATCCCGACGGCACCGTGCAGGGCAAAGCGGATCGCGTGCGGTTCCGTTTTGAATTGTCGTACATGAAAATGGCGGCGGAGGGAAAGCTGTAAACGCATGTCTGCCGGAGTGTTCGCCATCCACGCCAAGCCCGGACGTCACACGACGTTGATTTTGTCCTGGTTCCTGTTTGTGGCGGGGGTGGGCCTGTACTTTTACACTGCGGGTGCGCGGCATCGCGAGAATCCGGAAGACCGTGTGACTCCGACGATCGCGCAAATGTTCACCGGGATGCGGGATGCCGTGCTGCGTCCAGCGGAGGACGACGAACCTTTGCCCGAGGGCGCCTCCTGGAGCGAAACCATTCGTCACAGCATGTTGTGGAAAGATACCCGCGCGACTGGGCTGCGGTTTATTTACAGCATGGCGCTGTTGTTTCCGGCGGTTTTGATTGGCTTGCACATGGGGCTGTTCCCGTATTTTGGGGCGTTTTTGCTGAGGTTTGTGCTGTTTTTCGACAAGATCATCGCGCTATCTCTGTTGCCGATTTTGTTCATCGCCTTCGGCATCGACGAGCTTTCGAAGATTATGCTGATTGTGATTGGGGTGACGCCTACCGTTCTTCTGGACACCTTCAATCTCACGCGGGGAGTTCCGGGGGAGCAGGTAGTGAAGGCCTTCACGCTGGGCG
>JALYIB010000418.1 GCA_030775965.1 Acidobacteriota bacterium
GCATGGCGGGAGCTTCGCGCAACGCCGCGCGGCTCACCGACATCGATCGCGCCACGCTGCTGGCCAAGCAGAAGATGGACGAACTGCTGCTCGACCGCTCGGCGCCGCGCAATCAAGATATCGCCGCCGAGTTCGATCCGGCGCTGAGCGGGGGCGTGCGCTCGGGATGGCATGCTCGCGTTACGCCATTTGAATCTACGCCCGGTGGCGGCCTGGGTTTGGATCTCGACCGCGTGGAGCTGGAAGTGTGGTGGATGAGCGGCCAGACGCGGCGCATCTATGCGCTCGAAGGCTTCCGCCGCAATACCCTGCAGCCAGGGGATCGGCGATTTTGATGCGGCATCCATCTCCACGGCGCAGCCAGCGCGGCGTCACGCTGCTGGAACTGATGATCGCGGTCACGCTGGTGGCGGGCCTGTCGACGGGCATGCTGATGGCCATGCGCACCAGTCTGCTCACCTATGAGAAGACCGCCAAGAAACTGGAATCCAATCGCCGCTTCGTAAAGACGCAGCAGATTTTATCGAACCAGATTGCGGCGGCGATTCCGGTGCAAGGGGCGTGCGCGGGGAGCCAAGGCCAGACGGTGGCAGGCGTTTCTTTTTTGAGCGGATTGGCGGACGCGCTGCGCCTGGTCACTAGTTATTCGATTGCGGAGGGCGCGCGCGGTTATCCGCAGATCGTCGAATATCGCGTGCTCCCCGGCGAACGCGGCGGCGTGCGGCTGGTGGCGACGGAACATCCTTATAGCGGCCCGGAAAGCATCCAGGGATTTTGCCAGGGCGCGCCCGGAGGAACCGCGTATGTGCTCGCGGAGAACCTTGCCTACTGCCATTTTTTTTATCACGAGCCCTATAAACAAAACACGTTTCTCGAAACTCCTTGGCTGCCGCTGTGGGATAAGCCGCTGCTGCCTGCCGGTGTCCGTATTGAAATGCGGCCCGCCGTGCCCGAGAATGGGGGACTCTCCGTGATGAACGTGACGGTTCCGATTATGGTCGACCGCGACCCGCGACTGGTATATGACGACCGCTTCTAGCCGCCCGGCGAAACCGACGCGCGGAGGCGCGCTCCTGGCCGTGCTATGGCTGTCGGCCGGATTGGCCGCCATCGCGCTGTCGGTTTCCGCGAATGTTCGCTCGGAAACCGATCGTGTTGCGACGGCCGGCGAAGGGCTGCGCGCATCGTATCTGGCCGCGGGTGCGCTCGAGCGCGGAATCCTGTGGGTGATGTGGGGCAATTTGGGATTGGCGTCCACGGCGCCCGACGGGCTGCCGCGTTTCTGGAGTCCCAATATGCGGCGTCTCCCCATGCGTTTCCCCAGCGGCGATGCGCTGGTTGAAGTGATCCCGGAAAATTCCAAGCTTAATATCAATACGGCCGATCCCGAGGATCTCTATCGCGTGGTCTTCGCGGTGAGCGGGAACCCGGCGCGCGCGCGGCAGATCGCGGATGGCATTGTGGATTGGCGCAGCCCCGCGGCGAGCCCCAGCATTTTCGACCAATACTATTTCAGCCTGGGTCCGACTTTTCGCGCGCGCCACGCGTCTTTTGTGGAGATAGAAGAATTACTGTTGGTCGAGGGGATGAGTCCCGAGTTGTTCTACGGAAATTACACCACTGGGCCGGACGGGCGTCTCTACGCGCGCGGCGGCCTGCGCGATTGTCTGTCGCCGTGGGGATCGCTCGGTCCGTTCGATGTAAATACTGCAAGCCCGGCGCTGCTCGAAGCCATGGGCCTGCCGGCGGAGGAGACCGCGGCGATTGTTGCGCGCCGCCAGTCGCAGCCCTTTGGCGTTTCGCCGGAGACCGGCCCGCTGCCGCCGCGGATTGCCGTGCACAACGGATTCACCATCTACACGCTGCGCGCCAGCGCGCGCTTGCGCCGGCCTGACGGCACGTATTCCGAAGTGGTGCGCACGGCGGGAGCCACGATCAAGTTATTCGATCCCACGAAGGCGCCGCGGCCGCTGGACATTTTGCGCTGGTACGACGACGCTTGGTCGCAGGCCGCGATTCCGCCGTATCCGGGCATGCCGATCCGCGGGGGCAACGTTCCGGGACAAGCGGGGTTCGCGGGAGACGCGCAGCCATGAGCGTGCTTAGAACGCTGATCCCCAGCGGGCTGCGGCAGTGGCTGGCGTTCGGCCACGGCGTGGGCATTGAAGTGGTGGGACCGCAGGGCGGCGAATCGCTGCGCGTCACCGCGGTGCGCGTGCATCCGGGCGGCGCGCGCGTGGTGGGCGCGCTTTCTTTCGACGACGCCATGCATCATGCCGCCGGCGCGTGGGGCACGGAGTACGCGGCGTTCGTTCGCAAACACGGCTGCGCCCATGTGGCGGCGACGGTGTTGCTGCCGCGGCGCGAGGTGATGGTGCGGCACCTGTCGCTTCCCGGCGTTTCCGACAAAGACCTGCCCGCGGCCATCGAGTTTCAGATGGACGGCCTGCATCCCTATCGCGAAGACGATGTGGCTTCGAGTTGGGCGCGCATTCCGGGGACGTCCTCGGTGCTGGTGGCGATCGCGCGGCGCGCGGTGATCGAGCGCTTCGTCACGCTGTTCGGCGAGGCGGGGATTCAGGTGGGCGCGTTCACTTGCTCGGCGGCGGTGATTCACGCGGCGCTGCGCATGTTTCGCGCGGAGCCTGCGCCGTCCGGCCTGCTGGCGTATGAGAGCACGGAATCCGGTTTTGAAGTTTACGGCGAGAGCGCCAGCCGCGCGGTATTCTCGGCCAGTTTCGCGGTGCCGCTCGAAAGAGCCGCGGCCCTGGCGGCGGCGGAGTTGCGTTTGCAGCCCGACACCGCCGCGGTCGATTTAGATACGCTGCTGAAGACGGCTCCGGCGTTGCCCTATGCGGCGGCGCTGGCCTCGGCGTGTCCGCTGATGGCGCTGCCGCTCAATCTTCTTCCCGCGGATTTGCGGCCTTCCGGCTCACGCTGGCTGTGGATTCCTTCGGCCGCTTTGGGCGCGGCGGTGCTGCTGCTGGCGCTGGCGCTGGGATGGTTCCCGCACTACGACAACACGCGCTATCTGGCTTCCTTGAACGCGGAGATCGCCAGGGTGGCTCCGCTGGCGAACCGCGCCGCGGCGCTCGACCGCCAGATTGAAAGCGCGCGGCGCAACACGCTCACGCTCGACCAACTGCGCGCCCGCACCAAGGCGGACATGGATGTGCTAAACGAGATGACGCATATTCTGGCGCCGCCGGCGTGGCTCAATCTTCTGGAAATCAATCGCACGCAAGTGACGCTGGCGGGCGAGACCGCGCAGGCCGCGCCGCTGCTCAAAACCATCGATGCCTCCGCGCTCTTTAAGGGCTCGGAGTTCGTGATTCCTCCTTCGCGCGTGAAGGACGCCGAGGCGTTTCGCATTCGCACCAACCGGGAGCCCGGCAAATGAATCTGAGCTCACGCGACCGGCGTGCACTCGCCTGGCTGGCCGTCACCGCGCTGGTGGGGTTGGTGGTCTATTTCTGGCCCGCGGCGGACGGCTCGGCCGCGGTGGTGGCTCCCGTGGGAGATCCGGTGACGCTGGCGGAAACGCGCTTGGCCCGCTTGCGCGAAACCGCGGCGGCGGTGCCCGCGAAGGAAGACTCGTTCAAGAAAGTTTCCGCCGATCTGGCCGCGCGTGAAAAAGGCATGCTGCAGGCCGATACCGCCGCGCAGGCGCAGGCGCAGTTGATCCAGATCGTCCGCCGCCTGGGAGCGGCCGAGAATCCCGTGGTGGAGATTCGGTCGACCGAGCTCAACCCCATTCGCCCCTTTGGCGATTCCTATGGGGAAGCTAGCGTCGCCGTGCAGATCGAGTGCCGCATCGATCAATTAGTGAACTTGTTGGCCTCGCTCGAAGCGCAGCCGGAGCTGGTGGCCACCAGCGATCTGCGCGTGCTGTCGTCCAATGCAAAAGAGAAAACCGTGGCGGTGCGTATGACCGTTTCGGGCGTGGTGCCGCGCCGTCTGGTTCCAGAAAGAGCGCAATTAGGAAAGAAAGCCGGAGGACCCGCGTTGTGAATCGCCGAATCGTTTTATTGAATCTCGCGTTATTGGCTTTGGTGGGAGCATTGGGCTGGGTCCTGCGGGAGAATTGGCTCGCGGCGCAGGCTCGCGAGCGTGCCGTGCTCAGGCATAAGGTAGCGCCCAGGGCAGTGCTGGCGCCGCCCCGCATCCCCGCCGTGCAGGCCGCCGCTCCCGCCGAGTATATCGATGTCGCAAACAAGATGCTGTTCTCGAAAGACCGCAATCCGATCGTCGTGGTGGAACCGCCCAAGCCCGCGCCCGAGCCGGTGATGCCGGCTCTGCCTACCTATAGCGGACAGATGTCGATTGGAGAACCGGTGATTTTCTTGAGCGTGGCGAAGGATGTTCAGCACGGCTATCACGCGGGCGATCCGGTGGGCGATTTCAAGGTAGTGAGTTTCGATCGGGACAATATCGTCCTGGAGTGGAAGGGCAAAACTGTCGAGCGCAAGCTCGAAGACTTGCGGGTGCAGCAGATTCTGGCGCAGGCGGGTGCAGGGGTGGCGATGCCGCGCTCGTCGACTCCGACCCCCGGCTACCCCATATCGGTAACTTCGGACAACCCCAGCACCGACTTCAACGCCGGGGCCGCGCCGGCGGCCAGCTCTTCTAGTTCCACGGCGAGCCTGGCTGCGGCGAGTCCCACGACTTCGCTAGGCGGATCGAAAGCCGGCGATGGCAGCAACGCCAGCGACGCCAGTGAAGACGGCATGTTGGGCGCCGAGTTGCCGGGAGGCTTCCGCGCGTGTGTGCCCGCCGACACTTCGCCTGCCGGCACAATGCATTCCGGATACAGAAAGGTTCAGTCCATGAGCATATTTGGGGCGTCCTGCGATTGGGAGCCGGTTAAATGAGAATTTCGCGTTCGCTGACGGTTGGGGTAGCGGCGCTGGCGCTGAGCGGCTTTCTGCCGGTCGAGTGGTGCGGCCAGGCCTTGGCGCAAGCTCCCCCGGCCCCCGCTGGGCC
>JALYIB010000419.1 GCA_030775965.1 Acidobacteriota bacterium
GCGAAGCGCTCCCGTCCTACTTCGGCTTTGGCGGATACTTCTCAATCGCCTTCCGAACCATATCGTTCAGCTTGCCCTCGATCTTCGCGCCGTCGCTCTTTTCCTCGCTCGCAATCCCCCGCCACACCAGTGACCGCGTAGCCGGGTCCCGCAAATCAATCACCAGCGTCCCCTCGGTATAAGGCACGCGCACCACACGCGTCCCCAACCCCCGCCAACCCGCCGGATACGACTCCAACTCCGCCTTCCGAGCCGATCCAAACCGGTATCGCACATTCAGGTCCGCCTTCCCGGTGGTAACCTCCAACCCCCGAGCCGACAAATCCCGCACAATATCGTTCTCGATCTGCTTCTTCACCAACTCGCTGTTCAACGCCGGGTTTTTGCTATTCAACTGCCCGTCGCGAATTGCAAATGTTTTATACCGCGTGAAATCCGCCGCCTGATCGAATTCGATCGTCACCTTCTGGCCGAACGCAGCCGCGCCCAGCAAACAAAAAGCCAGAGCTTTCCCCATGCCCATAATTAGCGTCCTCCCGCTGGAGCCGTAGGATGGATCACCGCCCCATCCCGATACTTTACCAGCCTCCCGTTCTTCACACGAAAACGATCGAACGTGATCCGCGGAGGCCGCGGCGCGTTGGCCAGCGGCCGCTGCCCTCTCTGCTTAATTCATGAATGTATTGTACTCGGCGCGTTTCTGGAGCGCTGGGTCGAGCTGCAGAACACCATCGGCGTCACCAACAACCCCCTGTCCTCAAGTCTCATAATATATATCGTTTATTCCAACTGCTTTGCGATTTTGGCCACGACACGCTGGCAGTCAGCCTCTTAGGAATACGCTTTCCCGCCTCCGGCCAATTTTCCACGATTCCGTTCATCGCGCCGTAGGATCAAACCGTCGTTTTGTTGCGGCGTGCGCGCCAGGCGATCGCCAGCAGGGCGACGGTGAGCAGCGCGAGCGGCGGCCCCAGCAGCATCACGGCATGCACGTCCACCGGACCCTTCCTCATTCCCGCGAGCCCCAGCATCAACACCACGCCTCCCGCCGCGCCCGGGATGACTTTGCAGGGCCAGATGAATTCGGCGTAAATGCCGCAAAATCCCGCCACCACCAGCAGCATGTCGCGCATATATTCAGCTTACCGTTACTCTTAAGAGGAGTGCCCTACAATCGCATCCTGGTCCGTGCCACCAATTGGCTTGGCGACGCCGTTATGTCCTTGCCCGCCTTGCGCGCACTGCGCCAGCGCTTTCCGCAAGCCGAAATTTCGATTCTAGCGAAACCGTGGGTGGCCGACCTGTATCATCGCGAGCCGTTCTGTGACCGCATGATTCCCTACACCCCGAAGACCGTCCGCGAAAAGTGGGCCGCCGGACGGGCTCTCGCGGCTGAACACTTCGATTGTGCAATTCTCTTGCAGAATGCCTTCGAAGCCGCGGCAGTGGCTTATGCGGCCGACATTCCGGAGCGCATCGGTTATTCCCGCGACGGTCGCGGCCTTCTATTGACCCGCGCCATCCCCGTGCCACGCCGCGGCGAGATCCCGCGCCATGAGCGCTTCTACTATTTGGAACTCCTGCACCGCGCGGGCATCCTTGACACGCTGCCCGAAAACGACCGCATCCGTCTGGACGGGGCCCCCCAAGCGCGCGCCGCCGGCCTCGCACGATTTCAGGAACTCGGCATGGGCGGCATCGTCGTGGGCATGAGCCCCGGCGCAGCCTACGGCACAGCCAAGCGATGGCTGCCGGAGCGTTTCGCGGAAGCCGCCACTAGCGTCGCCGACAAATTGGGAGCATCGGTAGCCATCTTCGGATCCCAAGACGAGCGTGAATTGTGCAGCGCGATCGCGGCCGCAATCGCGGTTCCGGTGCACAACTTCGCCGGCGAAACCACGCTGGCGGAATACATCGATCTGGCCGCCGCCTGCCGCGTGTATCTGACCAACGATTCCGGCGGCATGCACGTAGCCTCGGCGTTGGGCGTTCCCACGATTGCTATCTTCGGCGCCACCGACGATCTAGGCACCGGCCCCACCGGCCCCTTGGCGCGAGTAATCCGCGAACCCGTCGATTGCAGCCCCTGCCTCAAACGCGAATGCCCCATCGACCACCGCTGCATGACCCGTGTCAGCGCCGCCCGCGTAGCCAGCGCCGCCCTAGACCTAATAAATAGGGACGGAGCCTGATTATTGTTCCACAGCGGTACCCGAATGGGGATCACTACCCGCAATCGCTATCCGCTCGGGCCTGCAATCAATAGGATAGGTGCGCGAGTATCGAATCTACGGTGCCCATTTCGCGCTCAATCCCGTTTTGGGGCAATAAAGAGGCTCCGTCCCTCTTTTTCGTGCTGAAATAGAATCTTGGACACACGAACGAAAATCATCGATGCCGCCCAGGCCACCCGCATCGCGCAAGCCGGCGCCATCGTCGTGAGCGGCTATTTCGACCCCATGATCGCCGCCCACGCCGAGCGCCTTACCACGCTAAAACGCGACGGTACGCCGCTGCTCATCCTGGTCGCCACGCCGCCCGCAGCGATCCTCCCCGCCCTCGCCCGCGCCCAACTGATCGCCGGATTGTCCGTGGTCGATTACGTCTGCGACGCCCCCGGCGGCCTCACCCCTCAAATTCATCTCGAAGACGAACACGCCGATCTACTCACCCGGCTGATCGGCCATGTACACGCCCGGCAACGAGCCGGGTCCTGAACTCGATGCCGGAATTCCGCATTTTAATCGTCCGCCTCAGCTCCATGGGCGACGTCATCCATACCCTGCCCGCCGCGGCCAGCCTCAAACACAGCGTCCCCGGCAGCCGCGTGACATGGTTGATTCGCCCGCGCTGGGCTCCGCTGCTCGAAGGCAATCCTTACCTTGACGAAATCATTCCGGTGGAGCGTTCTCTCGCCGCTTCCTTCACCGAAGCCCGCCGCCTCCGCTCTCGCCGTTTCGATCTCGCGGTCGATTTTCAAGGACTCATCCAATCGGCAGCGCTAGCCGCTGTTGTAAAACCCAAACGCCTCGTCGGCTTCGACCGCAAGCGCGTGCGCGAACGTCCCGCTGCCCTGTTCTACTCGACGGAAATCGAAACCCGGGCCGAACACGCCATCGAGCGCAACCTGGAACTCGCCGCCGGCGCCGGTGCGACACAAATCTTGCGCACTTTTCCGTTGCCCGCAGGCCTGCCCGAAGGCTCGCTCCCAACCGGCAAGTTTGTGCTCACCAGTCCATTCGCCGGATGGGGCGCCAAACAGTGGCCCTTAGAACATTGGTCGCAACTCGCCGCTCTCCTCGACGTGCCCTTGGTCGTTAACGGGCCGCCCGCCGCCGCGTCCGCTCTCGAAAAAATCCGCGGCGCACACGTGCATCTCTCCGGGCTCCCCGGCCTCATCGACGCCACCCGCCGCGCCCATGCCGTGATCGGCGTCGATAGTGGACCCCTCCACCTGGCCGCCGCGCTCGTGAAACCCGGCATTGCTATCTTCGGGCCCACCAACCCCGCGCGCCATGGCCCCTATGGTTCGAGCATGCGCACCTTGCGAATTCCCGATGCCGTCGATGATTATTCCCGCTGCGTCACACCGCACGCCAGCATGTTGGCAATCTCGCCGCGCATGGTGGCCGAAGCACTCGCTGAAGTTCTGGCCGACGTAGGTTGCCCCACGTGAGTTTCTCAAAACCCTACGCCGACGCCGTCGCCAAGCTGCGCGTGCCTTGCGGATTCGTTTTAGTGGCAGCGTTCCTGTGGCTGTCCGCGCCTTCACGAACGTCGCTGGCCGCGGGACTCCCTGTCGCCCTGCTCGGTTTGGCGCTTCGTGCCTGGGCCGCCGGACATCTGCAAAAAGATCGCACCCTCATCGACAGCGGACCCTATGCCTGGGTGCGTAATCCGCTTTACCTCGGCACGCTCACCGCCGCCGCGGGATTCGCCATCTCGGCCCGCCGCTGGGAACTCGCGGTTTTATTCACCGCCGTCTTCGTGTTGATTTACCTGCCCGTGGTGGATCTGGAAGAGCAGCATTTGGCGGGCCTGTTCCCGGCCTACTTCGCCTACACTCAACGCGTCCCACAGTTGCTGCCGCGCCCGCCGCGCCAGAAATCATCCAAACCTTTCCGCTGGAGTTTGTACCGCTACAACCGCGAATACCAAGCCGCTTTAGGTTTTCTAGCTGCAGTCGCCCTGCTGTTGTGGAAGACGCTTAGTTAGCTGGCCGGATTTCAACCGACGCCCGGAGGTCCTGCCAATCCGGTACGCTCAGCGGACGCGTCTCGGAACCGATGGCGCTGGTCATGTCTTTGGATTGGAACGGCCCCAAATTGGGAGCCGCAAACTGGAAGCTGCACAGCGCCGGTTGTCCGGCTTTGGCATCCGCCGCATAGAGCGTTACGTTTACATTCACGCCCGTGACGCGCAACGCCGAATGGTTCACGACCAGGTACTGGATTTCCCGTTTCTTGTCCGGATCGACTTGAATGCGGAACCCGGTCACCTCAAGCGGTGACAACGCTGGCGACCCGCTCGCGCTAGGCTCCACCGGCGCGGGCGCAGCCGCTTCCGCGACGGCAACCTGCTTGCCATCGGCAGCCGGACGCACCAATGACATTACGCTGGTGAAACCGGCTCCCAACAGCGTGCCGATAATTAAGGCGCTCGCCATCCATCCCGGGATCAGGCGCTTTTTCATGCCCAGCAAACCCGGTGGAATGGCGCTGAGCTCGCGGTCTTCAAACTTCACCAGCCGCCGCGTTAGCATAGGGCCTGGAAGCGTGGGGCGAGGCGCGCACTCCCGCTTGAGTACCTGCGTCTCCGGCATCGCCGGTTGCAGCGGCCTGCCCGCCAGCGGCGAATAAGGACCCAACGGCGCCAGCGGTGGCGCTAGTTCCAGCGCATGCGGCTGCAGAGTATGCGACGGCGTCGCGGGCAAAGCCAACAGCTTAGCCCCCACCGGCGGCGAAGCCAGCGGCAGAAAAGACTTCAGAGGCAATCGCAGCGTCGAGGTCAGCAAGGGCGGTTGGAAAGCCGCCCGCACACGCTGCACGGGCGTCAGCGGCGCATTGGCTTTAGTGCCCGCCGGCTGCAGTTCCGTGATAAAAGCGCGCAGCGACGCCGGGACCTTAGGCAGCGCCCGCATCGGCATCGG
>JALYIB010000420.1 GCA_030775965.1 Acidobacteriota bacterium
GGGTAGAGGCTTGCATGCAGTCACCTGGCGACGTGCTTCTTTTTGGCAAGAACGCCGCGCGCGAATATGTTTACGGCCAGCACTAAAGTCAGCAGCACAAAGCCGGCTGACCAGGCTTGGCGATGCCAATCCTCGTAGGGCGAGATGGCGTAGGTAAAGATCATTACCGGCAAGGCTGACGTGGGCTGTTCCCATCCAGGGCTCCAGAAACGGTTGCCGAAACTGGTGAACAGGAGCGGGGCGGTTTCACCCGCCACTCGCGCCAGATTCAGCATTATCCCTGTCATGATCCCATTTTTCGCGGCGGGAATCACTACGGTCAGGATGGCTTTGGCCTTGGATGCGCCCAGCGCTACAGCGCCTTCGCGGAGAGAATTCGGAATGGCGCGGAGAAATTCTTCGGAGCTGCGTACGGCGATGGGGATCATCATCACGCCCAGGGCCAGGCCGCCAGCTAGTGTGGAGAAATGCTTTTGCGGCAGAACGATCAGGGTGTAGGCGAAGATACCGATGACGATGGAAGGCACGCCGTTCAGCAAGTCGGTCACATAGCGGATCACGAAGGAGAAAGTGCTGCCGCCGAATTCCGCTAAATACACGCCGCCTAAAAATCCGAGGGGGACGCCCACGACCATAGCGAGTGCGAGAAGTTTGGCGCTGCCTACGATGGCGTTGGCCATACCGCCTCCGGATTCGCCGACGGGGGTGGGGAGTTTAGTGAAGAAGTCCAGGGTGAGGCTGCTGCCGCCGTGGATGAACAGGTATCCTAGGATGAAGACCAGGGTTCCGGCGGCAAATAGCGTGCACAGGCCGGTGAGAGTTAACATCACTACGTTGACGGTCTTGCGGCGGAGTGTGTGCAGGTCGCCCATATTATGTTTTGTACTTATCGGCTCCCATGACCAGCAGGCGCGCTACGCCATTGATGACGATAGTGAGGGCGAATAGAACCAAGCCTAGTTCGATGAGGGCACTGGTATAGAGCTTGCCGGTGGCTTCGGTGAACTCGTTGGCGATGACGGCGGCGATGGAATAGCCGGGGGCGAAGAGCGACGCTTTGATTTTGGGATCGTTGCCGACGACCATAGTGACGGCCATGGTCTCGCCGAGGGAGCGCGCTAGCGCCAAGAAGATGGAACCCATGATGCCTTTTTTTGCGTAGGGGACGACGACATCCCAAGTGGTCTCCCAACGGGTGGCGCCGAGAGCCAGAGCAGCTTCGCGCTGGTCTCCTGGAACCGAGAGAATCACTTCGCGGGAGATGGAGATGATGAAGGGGATGATCATCACCGCCAGCACCACGCCGGCGGAGAACAGGCTGACGCCGTAGAAGGGTCCGCTGAAGAACGGGGTCCATCCGAGCACGGCGCGCAGGGACGGCTCAAACAAACGCAAGATGGGGACGAGCACGAAAATTCCGAGCAGTCCGTAAATTACGCTGGGGACGGCAGCCAGGAGTTCGATCAAAAACGTGAGGGCATCGGAGATTTTGGGGGGCGCTAATTCCGCTAGAAAGATGGCGGCGCCTACGCCCAGTGGGATTCCCATGAGCAGCGCCAGGAAGGACGTCACCAGCGTTCCGTAGATGAATGGCAGTGCGCCGAATTGATCGTTGACGGGGTCCCAGGTTTGGGTGAACAGGAAGGCCCAGCCGAATTTGGCGCGGGCGTCGGCGGAGTTGATAAACAGTTCGTAGACCAGTAGTCCGGTAATCAGAAGGATGCTGGCGGCGGCTATGAAGGTAATTACGTAGGCTGCCTCATCGCCGCCACGCAAGCGGTCTAAAAAATTCGGCGCCGGCCGGGTGGGACCGGCGCTCGAAACGGTAGTGGAGGAGGCTGCCATGCGGGCAAGTGGCTATTGAACTTTGGCGATGGCTTTCATTTCCTTGGCCATGACGGCTTTGGGCAGGCGGGCGTACGCCAGGGGTTCCGTCATGTTTTGACCGTCGACAAGCATCCAAGTGAGGAAATCCTTGATGGCTTTCTTCTTGGTAGGGTCGGCGATCTTCTCGGGGATCAGCAGCCAGGTGAAGCTGGAGATGGGATAGGCGTCTTTGCCGGGCGCGTTGGTGATGGACACGCGGAAATCAGCCGGCATTTCTTTGGAACTTGCGGCGGCGGCGGTTACGCTGGCCAGGCTCGCCTCAACCCAATTTCCCGCGAGGTTCTTCACTTTACCGGTCTTCATCTTGTTCTGGACAGCGTAGATTAATTCGACATAGCCGATGGAGTTGGGGGTCTGTTGTACTTGGCCCGAGACTCCTTCGTTGCCCTTGCCGCCGAGACCGACGGGCCAGTTGACGGAGGTTCCGCGGCCAACTTTCATTTCCCATTCGGGGCTGACTTTGGAAAGATAGTCGGTCCAGATATAGGTGGTGCCGCTGCCGTCGGAACGGTGCACGACGATGATGTCGGTCGACGGCAATTTGGCACTTGGGTTCGCTTTGGCAAGTTCGGGATCGTTCCATTTGGTGATCTTGCCGAGGAAAATTCCTGCCAGCGCTTCGGCGGTGAAGTTAAGATCCGTGTTGACGCCTGCTACGTTATAAACAGGAACGTCGGCGCCCATCACGGTGGGAAAATGCAGGATTCCGAATCCATGCTTGTCATGGAACTCCGCAAGCTGTTTGTCGTTCATGGGACCGTCGCTCGCTCCGAATTCGACGGTGCCTTCGGTCACTTGCTTGATGCCGCCGCCGGAACCGATGGACTGGTAGTTGAACTGAAGATTGGGAAACTTCTTGTGGTATTCGTCAAACCACTTCGAGTACATCGGATAAGGGAACGTGGCACCGGCCGCGTTGATGAGAATCTGCTGGGATGACGCCACCCCGGTCGTCAGGGCGGCTAACAGGGCCACCTGCAATACGAATCGCTTCATAAATGTTCCTCCTCTATTTAATCAAGTGTTTATTACAGAACGATTACAGGACTCGGCCATCCCCTTGATAGCCCGAGTAATTACCAGTTAATCAATAACTTAGAAGTTGGGCATGCCCCCCGGCAAGGTATAGCGGATGTTGAAGTAGATGGTGTTATCGTGGGTCGCTTTGGGAGCTCCCGCGGCGACGAACCAGGGTTCACGCATCAGGTATTCATATTGACCCATGACGTTGATGGCCCCGTAACGCGGACTCGCCCACATGGTCTGATTGAACCCGAAGGTAAATTCGTTGATGGAGCGATTCTGGCTGTTGGGTGAGCCGGTATAGCCATAGCCGATTCTAGTGGTACCGTTGGCATCGAGCGCGGTATTGCGGCCAATGTAAATGCCGCCGTAGTAGGCGTAGAGCAGAAGGTTATTCTTCATGATCCTGGCCTCAACACCATCGAGGGTGCTAGCGGCGTGAACAGCGCTGAGGGAGCCGTCGGCTCGAACAATGACGTCGGGCGCCTGTCCAAACAGGTAGCGGCCCTCGCCATCGCTAAAGAAGTTGGACGACATGATACGGACGTTTTTCAGAAGCGCGACATTGAAGCCGGCCAGAACTCCGGCGCCCTGGGTGGTATGCGAAACGAACGGCGCGGCAACACTAGTGGTCTTGAAGTTACTCTCGATACCGCCCACTTCGAAGTGGAAGCGCGGGAGGTCGATGGACAGCTTCGCAATCAAGTCCGGCGTGTAACCGGGCTGCGCCAGGTAGCTGGCTCCACTAATGTTCCCCGCGGCGTCAAGCTGCGTTGAAGCAAGCCCCGAAAGAGCGCTAGGCAGAGTAATGCCGGAGCCGCCCGCGGAACCGCCGATATACTGATCGGGCTGTTCGGCAGAGAAACCGAAAGTCACATGCTTATTGGGGTGAATGAGAACGCGCAGACCGGGCTGGCGGGTCCAGGTGAGGCCCGCGACGTAATTGATGTCGATTACCTGGGTGAAGAAGAGATCGCCAGGTAAAGCGGAAAGGCCGTTGCGGTTCGGTGTCAGCATGCTCCAGCTCTGGCCAGCGAGGAACTCCACTTTCCCTTTGCGGACATCGGCCCAATACAACCGGAGTCGCGGAACGATCGCGCCGTTAGATACAGCCAGCGAGGTCGACCCGCTCGTTCCGTTGAAATCGAACTCGTTGTAGCCGATGAAGTGGGTGCCCTTCCAGTCGCCGTCGATGCGGAAACCGAGGCGCGAGTTTTGTTGACTGAAATGGAATTCCGAGAGGTTACCGTTGGCTACGTTGTTGTAGGGAACGCTACCGAAGTTGGAACCCATGCTCGATGCAGCGTTCTTGTCACGCCAAAAAGGTGTGAAATCCATGAAACCGACGGGTATGATACAGACGTTGCCCAGCCGCAGGTAGGTGGGAATGGTCTTGTCCGGGTCAGCTTCGCAGGGATCCTTTGAGGCAGCGGTGGCACCGGCAGCAGACGCCGTTTGCGGCCGCGGGATCGCCGGGAGGGCAGGGAGAGCCATGGCCGCGGGCAGCGATTTGGGGCGCGGAACTAAGCCGGTGGTGCTTGCCACTTCGCCCAAATTGCGGAACGTGCTTACGGGGGTTGGATCCGCTGCAGGGATTACGGGCACGGCCGCTGGCGTGGCTTCGCTAGCCTGCTGCTGAGTTCCTTGCTGCTGAGTTAGGGCTTGGCGGAGCTCGTTGTTCTGTTTTTGCTGATCCGCCAGCAACTGCTTGAGCTGATCGATCTCAGAGGACTGGGGGGCCTGGTTGTCGGCCGCGGTTAGCGGCATAATCGAGCTCAAGAGGCAGGCTAATAGCACCCGTCCCGTTCGCTCCTTCATTCTTCTCATCCAATTTCTCCTGTGGTGTGGAATTGAGCGGACTCGCTCAGTTTCAAAACTTGGCTTTGATTGGTGAGATTAGCGAGGAAAGATGAGTTTGTAATTAATAAACCGTTACAATCGCGTGACGGGGATTTAGACTTTGACGGACGCTTGGGCGGATTCGAGAGTGTCGAAGCAGGGCAGCAAGCCATCGACGTGCGTGACGGCGAAGAGGGTCTTGATGCGATCGGTTAGGCCGGTGATGCCGAAGGCGCGTCCGTTGCGCTGGCAAGAGGTATAGGCGCTGACTACGCAGCCTAAACCGGCGGAGTCCATATAGGCGACGCCAGAGACGTCCAGAATGATGGGCTTGGTGGTTTCTTCGCGCACGATTTGCTGGAAGTCGAAGAGGGTCTGGATGGTGAGTGGACCGGTGAGTTTCAGAATTCTGGCGCCGGTGGGGCTGTCGGAGGTTTCTACTTTGAAAGCGGGGTTGGATGGTGTCACAGGTTATGACTTTAGCAAGCGGCGAGTGAGGTTGTCGTGAATATCTGGTTACGATTGGGTTACGTTGGCTGCGGGCCGGGCGCCCGCCCTCCTGGGGGCAACAAGACTTGGAAGGTGGTGCCTTTGCCTACTTGGCTCTCTACCGTTACTGTGCCGTTCATGCGTTCGATTACGTGGCGCACGATGGAGAGGCCTAGGCCGGTGCCGCCGACTTGGCGCGAGCGGGCTTTGTCTACCCGATAGAAGCGCTCGAAGATTCTCGGCAGATCCTGGGAGGGGATGCCTACGCCGGAGTCGGCTACCCTGACGGCCACGCGCCCGTCTTCGAGGATGATGCGTACGCGCACTTCGCCATCGGGGCGGTTGAATTTGATGGCGTTGGCTAGAAGGTTTAGGAAAGCTTGTTCCAAGCGAAGGCGGCTGCCGGCTACGTGGAGATCTTGCATTTCCTCGGGGATCAGGCGTACGCCGCGATCGCGGGCTTCGGCTTCCACAGTGAGCAGGCCGTCTTCGAGCACGCCCCGTACTGAGACGGTTTCGGTTTCCTGATCGGCTCCAGATTCAAGCTCGGAGAGCACGAGCAGGTCGGCTGCGATGCTGCCTAGGCGGACAGCGTTGGCGCGGATGATTTCCACAAACTTCCGGCGGTTTTCAGTATCGTCGAGGGCGCCATCGAGGAGGGTATCGGAATAGCCGATGATGCCGGCTAGCGGGGTGCGTAATTCGTGGGATACGTTGGCGACAAAATCTTTGCGCACTTGTTCCAGGCGTTCAAGGTCGGTGATGTCGTGGAAGATGGCAATCACGCCGCGGCCGGCGGGCATGGCGAGCGGCGTGGCTTGGGCTTCGAAAGTGCGGGGGATGTTGGCAAACAGGTGGAAGCGGAGTTTTCCGGGTTCGCCGGACGCACGCACGGAACGAATCAATTCATAAAGGGCCGGGTCGCGGACTACTTGCAGCAGGCCGACGCCTTCATAGAGCCCGCGGAAGCCGGTGGCGCTGAGCAACGCCTGGTTACAGAAGGTCACTTTCAATTCCGGATCGACGGCCAGGACGCCTTCGGCCATGCCGGTGAGGATGGCTTCCCGGCGGGCAGATTCGAAGCGCAGGTTGCTCACCAGGCCCCGCAGTTCCTGGCCTACGCCGACGAGGGAGCGCTCGAGAGAGGCGAGGTCGTCGCCGGGATCGGTTAACACGCCGGGTTGCGTTTCTGGTCCCAGCAAGCCTTCGGCAGCGCGTTTGAGGCGTCTGACGCGAGCTGTCAAAGTGCGCGAGACTAGCAGCGCTACCGCGGCGGCCGCGAGTGCAGCGGCCACGGTGATTTCCAGCACTTGGGCGCGAATGCCTGGGCTGACCGGAGCAAGGGCGTAGTTAAGACATACAAGAGTTACTACGAGCAGCGCGATGGCGGCAGCCACCAGCCGTCGAAACAGAGAGCTGCTCATGAGCGGGTCCGCCACCAGACTAGCAAGTTTGACGGCACTCTGAATGAGAGTTTCGGCAGGGCTGACAGACTACATGTTATGAGCCTGTGGATATCGATCGCTGTTCTGTGCGCGGGAAGCTTGGTAGGGCAAACCAAAACCGCGTCCGCAAAGCCGCTTGCGGGTCAAGGCACAACTGCTCAGCAGGACAAAGAAATGGAAGCCGTGATCCGGGCGAAGCTCGCGAAATCGAAGATCGGCAAGGACGGGTTGAGCGTGCGCGTGCAGGGTGGCGTGGCATTTTGGGACGGCTCGACCAACGTGGTGCAACACAAAGGCGCCGCGACGCGCATGGCGAAGACCGCGGGAGCGAAGCGCGTGGTGAACAACATTAAAGTGAGTGATGCCGCGAAGGAGACGGCGTCGGCAAATCTGGAACAAGGGCGACGGCGGGCGCAGGTGAAGCGCGGGGAGGCGCGCAGCCAACGGTAGGGGTGCGACCAAGAAGGCGGGTGCAAGACCAAGCCGGTCTGAATGGAAATCCCCCCATTAGGAGGACGGCGAAAGTGCCTCCGCGACCAATTCTCGTGGGTATTGTTGCGATCTTCTCGCAGAAAGGGTTAGCGGGAAGAGAAATACCACAGAGCGCCGAAGGCTACGGCGATCAGCAACAACAGTCCGGCGGCTAGAAGCCAGGACTTTTCGGAGGAGGACTTAGCGGCCTGCCCCGACTCTTGCGGGACAAGAAAGATGCTGGGCGGCGATTTCGGGTTCCAGTTGGCGAGTGCTCCGGAATCGAAAGTGACCGAAACCACGGTCACATTGTCCTGGCCGGGATTGCTTTGCGCCAACGTGCGGTCCACCAGTGCCTGCGGCCAGGATTGCGGATGACCGGTGAGGCAGGCTTGGATTTCCTCTGGGTCCAGAGTCTTAAACATGCCGTCACTGGCTAGCAGTATAGTATCGCCTTCCGAAACCGGCCATGGTTCGAGGTTGTGATCGATCTCCTCGAGATTGTGAATGCCGATGAAGCTAGTGAGCGATTCACGCTCCGGGTGCTGGGCCGCCTCGGAACGCGAAATCTGGCCGCGGTCGGCCGCTTGATCGAGTAAATTCGCGAAGACGTGGGGGCGGTTTACCATATGCAGCACGCCGTCGCGGATGTGGAACACAGCGCTGTCCCCTACCGAGATGAAGTAGAGGAAGCCGGAATGGAGCACGGCGGCCACCAGAGTGGTGCCAACACCTCCTTGCAGTCCGAGGTTGAGAGCGGCTTCTATGACGCGTTGATTGGCTTCGCGCGCGCTGCGTTCTAGCGCGGCCGGAATGCCCTCTTCGGGAGTCTTTCGCGCATAGGCATCCAGGATGGCGCGCACCGCGCTCTGGCTGGCGACATCGCCGTGTTCCAAGCCCCCCATGCCGTCGCAAAGGACCGCAAGGTAGCCCCCGTGAGCCAGGAAGGCATGGTCTTCTGGATCCGCCAGACCTACGGAATCCTGTTGGTAGTGGCGAGCTCCGATGTGTTGCGCGTAAGCCGGCAAGTAGCGCATCGGAAACGGTCTATTATAACGTGTTTCCCCAGGGGTCCATACGCGGGGAGCAGTGAACTTTTGGGTGTTGACTTGCACGGTCCGGTGTTAGGATGGGGTAGTTATGGGTTCACTGTCGCCACGGCTTCAAGTCCGGATCTCGCAAAAGCAGATCCTAACGCCCGGGCTGGTGCAGATGGTGAGCCTGCTGCAACTGAACCGCCTGGAATTGAAGGACATGATTTCGGCCGAGGTGGCGCAGAACCCGGTTCTTGAAGAAGCCACCGAGGGGGGAGAGGAACTGACGCCCGAGGAATTGCAGCCGCTGCTCGAAGCGGAGGGCGAGCGGTCCGGCGATCCGGCCGATCAATCCATCCTCGAAGTGACGGCGGGGCCGGCGGAGATCGAGGGCAATGACGCGGAATACGAACCGGCGGCGATGGCGGCGTCGGTGGCTTTTGAGGATTTGGCGAGCGCCACCCGAACGGAGGATACTGGCAACATCGATTCGGCCGCGGCGCTAACGGCTGAAATTCCGGAAACTAAAGCGGCGGACCCATTCGACGAGATCGATTTCGGGTCTTATTTCGACGATTACCTGGACCCCGGGTACAAAAGTCCAGCGGCGGAGATTTCCGAGAAGCCCTCATTCGAGACGTTCCTCTCTTCGCCGGTGACGCTGAGCGATCATTTGCACTCGCAACTCGCGCTGGTTGCGCTGCCGGAGCCCGTGCGCGACGCGGCCGAGGGGATCATCGGCAATCTGGATGAGAACGGCTACCTGACTTCGACTTCCGAGGAAATTGCTTCTGCCGAAGGCCATGATGCGGGGGTTATGGCAGAGGCGCTTACGGTGGTTCATTCTCTGGACCCGGCGGGCGTCGGCTCGGCGGACCTGCGGGAGTGCCTGCTGTTGCAGATCGAAAGCCGCAATGGAAAGGGCGGCCTGGCGTGGAAGATCGTCGCCGATCATTTGAAGATGGTGGAGTTGCGCCAGTTCAAAGAACTGGCGAAGGCTCTGCACCGTCCACAAGAGCACATCGACGTTGCAATCGACGTGATCCGGCACCTGGATCCGCGGCCCGGGTTGCGCTACTCGGGTCCGGGGGCGCGGCAGGTGGAACCGGACGTTTACATTTCCAAAGACGGCGACGATTATCTGATCCAGATCAACGACGAAGACGTTCCGCAGTTGCGGCTGAATCCGCAATACCGGCGGATGCTCGACCGCAATCAGGAGCCGGACAAAGAAGTTCGCAATTACGTAAAAGAACGCTACGCGAGCGCTATCCAGCTCATGAAGAACATCGAGCAGCGCAAGCAGACCATTCTGCGCGTGTGCCAGTCTATTGTGCGGCGCCAGATGGATTTCCTGGAACATGGGATCGACGAGTTGAAGCCCATGATGATCAAGGAAATTGCCGAAGAGATCGGCGTGCATCCTTCCACGGTGAGCCGTGCGGTTTCAAGCAAATACGCGCATACTCCGCAGGGCGTTTTCGAGTTGCGCTACTTTTTCTCGGAAGCGGTGCAGGGGCCTTCGGGCGGCGGGACTCCACTGTTGATTTTGAAACGGCGCGTCAAAAAGATGATCGAAGAGGAGGATACGGCACATCCACTCACCGACGAACACATCACGGAGCGCCTGCAAGCCGAAGGCATACAGGTGACTCGCCGCACGGTCGCGAAGTACCGCGAGGACATGCGGATTCCTTCGACGCACCAAAGACGCATCCGCAAATAGCGGGAGAGCCAACATGAAGGTTAGTTATAAGGGGATCAAGGACGAAATCCCTGTCAAACTGCAACAGAAGTTAGACGCGAAGTTCGCAAAGTTATCGAAGTTAGTGGACGGACGGGGGGAAAAGCAGGCCCATGTGGTGGTGAGCAGCGAGCGCCATCTTCACAAGGCGGAAATTACTCTGCACAGCCACAACCACCAGTTAGTGGGCAACGCAGCCGACGGCGATGTCTTCACTGCCATCTGCGGAGCGCTTGACCGTATCGAAAAACAGGCCGCCAAACAAGGAGCGCGGTGGCGCGACACCAGGCGGCGATCAGAGCCGATTAAGGCTGCTACTGCGAAGGCCGAGGCGCCGGCTGCCGGAACTCAGAAAACCTCGCGTAAATCCGCGCCTTCCAGTTCTAACCAGCGGGTGTTTCGTCCCGATTATCATGAGCGCCGCAAGCCGATCACGCTAGAAGAAGCTCTTCTAGCGATGGAAGACGGCCGTGATTATGTCGCTTACCGCGACGCGGATAAACAGGTGACTTCGATCCTGATTCGCAGGCGCGACGGCCATTATGATTTAATCGAGACCTAGGGTTCCTCGCACCCGCTCGCGCGGACGAGGCCC
Source organism: Acidobacteriota bacterium (assembly GCA_030775965.1). GTDB lineage: Bacteria > Acidobacteriota > Terriglobia > Bryobacterales > Bryobacteraceae > Palsa-187. The sequence goes on from JALYIB010000420.1 coordinate 10,528, forward strand.
GAGGGCGCGGGCGAAAGACGGGATGAAAAAAGCGGCTGCAGCAGCACCGGCAAAAACGGAATTAGTGATAATCACGGGCCTGAGCGGGTCGGGCAAAGGGACCGTGCTCAAGGCGCTGGAAGACCTGGGCTACTATTCGGTGGATAATTTGCCCATCGATCTGATCCCCAAATTCGCCCAGCTTACGAAAGATGCGCCTACTATCCGGCGGGCGGCGCTGGTGGTGGATATCCGCGAGGGCGCGGCACTGGAGCGCTTCCCCGCCCTGCTCAAGCGCATTCAGCGGCTCGTGCCAACGCGATTGATTTTTCTCGAAGCCGACGACGCCTCTCTGGTCCGGCGCTTCAGCGAAACACGGCGGCCCCATCCGCTGGGCACCCGGCAGAGTGTCAGCGACAGTGTCCGCCATGAGCGTGAGCGGCTGGAACCAATCCGCAAGCTGGCGGATCCCATCATTAACACTACGAAATTCAACGTCCATGAGCTGCGGGAAACCATTCACCGCGCCTTCGGAGGCCCCAAGGGAACGCCGGAGATTTTAGTGCAGGTGACTAGTTTTGGGTACCGCCATGGTGTGCCGGCGGAGAGCGACCTGGTATTCGACGTGCGATTCTTACCCAACCCGAACTACATTCCCGCGTTCAAGGACTACAGCGGCAAGCACCCCAGTGTGGCACGTTACATTCGGTCGTTCCCGCAAACTATCGAATTCATTCAGCGGATATCGGATTTGCTGATTTACTTGCTGCCGCATTATATTGCGGAAGGCAAAAGCTATCTGACGATTTCTTTCGGCTGCACTGGAGGGCATCATCGCAGCGTGCTGATCGCCAGCGAAATCCGTAAACGGCTGGCTGCGGCCGGGTATCGCGTGAAGGAAACGCACCGTGACGTTAAGAAGGGGTGATCGGCTCGCGACCTTCCAGGGGCTTCAAGCGGACGTCGAGCACGCCCTTAACGCGAGGAAGTTCGGTAAGCCACATTTCTAATCATTTCGTCGAAGCGCCGGTCAATGTAGCTGAAGCGCGCATCTACATGGGGCGGTCTCTCCCTGGCGCTCATTTACATCGCTCAGGCGAACGTTGTTAAGCAGACGCCGATCAGCAACCGTGAGCATCGTGGCCACGGTGGTTAGCGCTATCGTCAGCTGATGTCGTACTCGCCGGTTCCAGAATAGCGGTTTCTCTCAAAAAACTTTTGGATTCAGCCGGAACCGCGGGCCATCACTTTTAAGCGTTGCTTCTGGGCTGGCTTGGCGAAATAGCGCAACATGCGTTCCCCTCCATCGGAGAAGAGCGCTGCCAGGCGGGTGTCGGTTTGATGCAAAGCCTCTAAATCTTCGGCCACGGCCCGCCGCAGTTGCTCGGCAGCAGCGCGGGTCCAAGCTTTGTCACCGGCCTTTCCGTAGGCTCGCAGAGTCCGCTCGCCGAGTGCTTCCACCGCCCTGACGGCCTCATTACGCGCCATGCCCGCGGCGCGTAGACAATCCGTTGCTCCGGCGATCCAGGGCAACAACAGGTGCGACGCCAGATGTACGCCCGCTAGATACAGGGGCTTGGTGGCGGGGCGGATCTCGATCAGCCGGCGTTGGTTCCGCGCCAGCAATTTTCGCAACTCCGCCAGGGCCAGCGGGTGTCCCTCGGCTACAAACGTCCGCTCTAACGATTCCGGCAAACAATTCAAGGTGGCGATGCGCGCGCCTGCCGTTCGCAAAGGGCTGGGCCAAAGGCTGTCACAGAGCATATCGCACAGCACTACCACTTTACCTGCCAACGGGATTGCGGAGGCCAATTCTGACGCGAGGGAATCCAGCAGGTTTTCGGGAGCGCAGATCCAGATCAGACCACAAAAGGCGAGCGCGCTATAGTCGTCGACGCCGACACCGGCGCGCAGGCCATTCGCCATGCGGCGTGAAACTTTGAGAGAAGAACCTTTGACGGGGCCCAGTTGCTCAAGGAGCATCGGCATGCGGGCCACAAACGACTGGTTGACGCTTCCAGCGCCGACCAGTCCCGTCGTTTTCTGCAACTTCATGTCATGGTCAAGTCGGGAGTAATACCAATGACAGCCTTGTTCCTCAATTCCTTGATACGATCGCGATACGCCGCCGCCTGTTTAAAATCGAACTTGCGAGCCGCGGCGCGCATTTTCTCCTCGAGTTCCGCCAAGTAGCGATCCATCTGTTCGGGCGGCACTGCGGCGAGTACCTCTTCTTCCGCTTCCAGCGGCACGGTCACGTAATCACCTTCTGCGATGGCCACCAGATTTATGTCAATGGGCTTAATGATGGATTGTGGCACAATTCCGTGGGCTTTGTTGAAGGCTCGCTGGAGGGTGCGCCGGCGCGTGGTTTCTTCGATGGCGCGGCGCATGGAATCGGTCATGACGTCGGCATAGAGCAGGGCTTGCCCTTCGAGGTGACGCGCGGCGCGACCCATGGTCTGAATAAGCGATCCGGCGGAGCGCAGGAATCCTTCCTTATCGGCGTCCAGAATGGCTACCAATGAAACTTCCGGTAGGTCCAGGCCTTCGCGCAATAGGTTTACGCCGATCAACGCATCGAACGTGCCACGGCGGAGGTCGCGCAAAATCTTAACCCGGTCGAGTGTAGAGACTTCCGAATGCAAGTACGCGCATTTCACGCCGGCTTCTGCGTAGTGCTCCGATAAATCTTCGGCCATACGCTTGGTCAACGTGGTCACAAGCACGCGCTGGTCGCGTTCGGTGCGCAGGCGGATCTCGTGCAGGAGGTCGTCGACCTGGCCGCGGATGGGCCGGATCGTGACCTCGGGATCAACCAGACCGGTCGGACGCAGGATCTGTTCGATCACCGCGCCGCTGGTTTTGGTGAGCTCGTAGGGGCCCGGAGTGGCGGAAACATAGATGGCTTGATGCACGCGATTTTCGAATTCTTCGAAGGTGAGCGGACGGTTGTCGAGCGCGCTGGGGAGGCGGAAGCCGTACTTTACCAACTGCTCTTTGCGTGAGCGGTCGCCGTGATACATGCCGCCGAGCTGCGGGATGGTCTGGTGGCTTTCGTCGAGGAACATGAGTGCATCGTGGGGCAGATAATCGAGCAGCGTGGGCGGCGCTTGACCTGGCAGGCGTCCGGAGAAGTGGCGTGAGTAATTCTCGATGCCGTGACAGTAGCCGATCTGCTTGATCATCTCCAGATCGAACTTGGTGCGCTGCCATAGGCGCTGGGCTTCGATGCGCTTGCCTTCTTTTTCGAGCTCGCCTTTCCACCAGTGCAACTCGTTTTCGATGCTGCGCAGAGCCTGGTCGCGGGTCTCCGGCTGCATGACATAGTGGGTTTTGGGGTAGATGGGCAGGCGCAGATAGGACTGTTTAACCTGGCCCGTCAGCGGATCGATTTGTTCCAGCGATTCAATCTCATCTCCCCACATGGAAATGCGATAGGCGGAATCGTCGTAGGTGGGGAACAGCTCGATGATGTCGCCGCGCACTCGGAACGCCCCGCGCTTGAAATCGCCTTCGTTGCGTTCATAGAGAATGCTGACCAGATGCGCGGTGATTTCCTCGCGCTTGATCTTCTGGCCTTTTTCGAGCATCATCAGCATTCCGTAGTAGGCTTCCGGCGACCCGATGCCATAGATGCAACTCACGCTGGCGATGATGATACAATCACGGCGCTCGAAGAGCGACCGGGTGGCGGACAGGCGGAGTTTGTCGAGTTCCTCGTTGACGGTGGCTTCTTTTTCGATGTAGACGTCGCCGGCGGGAATGTAGGCCTCGGGCTGATAGTAATCGTAGTAGCTGACGAAGTATTCGACTGCGTTTGACGGGAAGTAGCTTTTGAATTCCTGATACAACTGCGCGGCTAGCGTCTTGTTGTGCGCTAACACCAGGGCGGGGCGATTGCTGGCCTCGATCACCTTGGCCATAGTGAAGGTCTTACCGGAGCCGGTTACTCCGAGCAGCACTTGATGCTGGTCACCGTCGCGCAAGCCGCGCAGCAGCGCTTCAATAGCAGCGGGTTGGTCGCCTCGCGGCTGATAGTCAATCCCGAGCCGAAAGGGCATCCTTCTATTATAAAAGAGCGTGGAAATGCCAGCCGTCAAGAGCGCCCAAACCTTCGATTTTTATCCCCTGCGCTTTCGTTTCGCGGACTCGAAGTTGCGCGATTTTTCGGCGAATACGCTGCGGGGGCAATTGGGAAGAGCGCTGAAGAAGGTCGATGAGGCGGCCTATTCGCTTTTTTTTGCTCCACGCGCTGCTTCGGGACCCAGTGGGTTTGCGGACCCACCGCGGCCGTTCGTATTGCGTATCTTCGACCCTTTAGAAGTGGGACTGAACTTGTTTCTGACGCGCGAACCGGCAATTGAATTGTTCACGCAGGTCATGGCGGAGCTGGGGACGTTGACTTCGGTCTCTGGAACCGAGCGCTTGTGCCTGCCTTTGTGCGCCCCCGCTCGGCAGATCGACCGCCTTCGCGTGCGGTTCCTAACTCCCACCGAACTCAAGGGCGCCGAGCGGCCGGAATTCGGAGTCTTGCTGGCGCGCATCCGAGATCGGGTGAGCTCGTTGCGCCTGTTGTACGGCGACGGGCCGCTCAATATTGATTTCAAAGCTTTTGGTGAGCGCGCGAGCCGCGTGTCGATGGCGCGCTGCGAGTTGGCGCGAGTGGCCGTCGAACGCGTCAGCCGCGGCACGGGACAAAGACACTCGCTGGGCGGATTCACTGGATTCGCCGAATATGCGGGCGATCTGGCCGAGTTTGCGCCGTATCTTGAAATCGCGCGCTGGATCGGCGTCGGCCGTCAGACGGTATGGGGCAAAGGGGAAATCGCGTACGAAACGCTTTGAACGGGATTTAGTTCGCGGCTGGCTATACGAGCCAGTGAAGGCGTCCGGCCGGGGATTGGTGATCACGCACGGGGCGGGGTCGAACTGCGAATCGCCGCTATTGCGTGATGTGGCGGAGGTGTTTGCAGACGCTGGGTTCCATGTTCTGCGCTGCGATTTGCCCTATCGTCAACTGCGTGCTTCCGGACCGCCTTTTCCCGGTTCGGCGGCGCGGGACCGCGAGGGATTGCAGCAAGCGGCCGACTGGATGCGGGAGATCACGCCCGATTGTGTGATGCTGGGCGGGCATTCCTACGGCGGGCGGCAGACTAGTTTACTCGCGGCGGAGAATCCGGCGGTTGCCGAGGCTTTGCTATTGCTTTCCTACCCCTTGCACCCGCCGCGCAAGCCGGAACAGCTCCGCACGCAGCACTTTCCGCGACTGCGCACGCCTGCGCTATTCATCCACGGCACGCGCGATCCTTTCGGCACGATCAAAGAAATGACCGCGGCGCTCGAAGCCATTCCGGCGCGGCACCGGCTGGTCAGCATAGAGAACGCCGGCCACGAATTGGGTGCCGCAGCGGCTGCGGTTATACTGCGAGAAGCAGAGTGCTTCGCGAACGCCTGAATCAAGTCGAGGAACGCATCCATAACGCGGTCGCACGAGCGGGACGCCGTCGTTCCGACATCACTCTCATCGCCGTCACCAAAAAGTTCCCCGCGGCGGTCACACTTGAAGCTTTTGCGCTCGGGCTGCGGCACTTTGGCGAAAACTACGTGCAGGAATTCGAAGGCAAGCACGCGGCGCTGCAAAATCTTGACGGTGCGGAGTTTCATCTGATTGGCCACCTGCAAAGCAACAAGACCCGCATCGCAGCGGAATTATTTCAAGTGATCGAAACCGTCGATTCCGAAAAGCTGGCACGCCGTCTGGATCAAGTTGGTAAATCCCTCGAAGTGATGATCGAAGTAAAGCTGAGTGAGGAAGAATCGAAGGCCGGTTCGGCTACGGATGCGTTGCCCGGGCTTATCGACGCCATCCTCCAGTGCTCGAAGTTGCGCCTCACCGGGCTGATGACGATGCCGCCGTGGAGCGATGACCCCGCGCAGACGCGGCCTTACTTTCGGAAACTATCGGCGCTCGCGCAAACGTACGGCCTGCCGAAACTATCGATGGGGATGTCGCACGATCTCGAAGCGGCCATTGAAGAAGGTGCTACGCACATTCGCGTCGGCACCGCGCTGTTTGGACCGCGTTCTAAAATGGCGTGACCGGGCGGGTTTCAGAACCAGTCCATAACGCTGGCGTCACATACTCCCAAGGTGGCAGTGAAACCAGGTGCGGCTTCAATACCAGGAGGGTGTCGCTGCGATCCTGCTCTCGGACGTGATGGGTGAACAGGCCGCCGATCAGAGGCAGAGTGGATAGCCCCGCGATGCCCGTGGGCGTCTCGGAATCGTTGGTGGTCACGAGGCCCGCGACTACGGCCCACTCGCCATCTTTCAAGCGAACCTTGCCCTGATACTGCTGGCTGTTAATGATAGGAATGCCGTCGACGCTGGTGCTGCCCAAGGACTTGAACTCCGCGTCCACGTCCAGCGTCACTTCCATATCTTCATGTATCGTGGGAGTGAGTTTCAGGACTAGACCGAGGTCCACGAATTGTATCGTGGGCGCGACGCCAGAGGTATTCTGCCCAGCGCTGGTCCCAGAAAAGCTGCTGGTGGTCACCGGATAGCGATCGCCAACGTGCAATGAGGCTGGCTGCCCGTCGAGCGCCACAATCTGCGCGTTCAACAGGGTCTGCGTCGAGGATTTGCTGAGCGTGGCAAAGGCCGCGGCGTTGGCGATGCCCAATCCTAGTAGGGTCGATCCGCCGCCGAAGGTGAAAAAGCCTTTTATCGCGGTCGAAGGGATGTTCTGTAAGGACTTGCCGAAGTCAACGATTGCGGCCGAGCTGGGCAACTGCAGGCCATAGCTCAGATTCGAGTTTCTGCCGACGGAAACAAATTCGACGTCGACTTCAATCTGCGCCCGGCCGCGCGAGAGATCCGCAAACATCCGGCGCGCCGCAAGCCCCTTGGGAACGGTATCGCGAAAATATACCACGCGCTTCGCTGCATCGAGACTAATGCGCCGGATTTCCAGTGTCTGCTGCACGGCGGTGGCGATCTCCTGCGCCTCCTGAGCCGACAACCGTTCGGGAATCGGGGCGGCGACAGCGATCACCGGCATCAATTCGGTACGCTTTTGGGCGGTGTCGCGGCCCACCATGGCGAGGTGTTCTCCCAGAGGAACGAGGAAGGAGTCCGTTGCTGCTTCAATGGTACGCAGCGCTTCCTCGGCAGTGGCATCGGTGATGTGCAACGTGGTCGAGGGGGGAGGAACGTAGGCGGCGTCGAACACCAGTTGAATCCCGTACGCGCTGGCAACCTTCTCAAATGAGCTTTGGGCGGGACCTTGCAGATCGAAGCTGTGGCGGCCGGACGAGGGGGCGAGCACCGGAGGAGGTGCGGCGGGCAGCTCCGCGTTTTCGACGATGCCCTCGGTTTTGAGCTGGGCTTCGACGGTTTCGCTGGCGGAGTCCACTACCGCCGTGGGGGGTTGGAGCGCCGCGGGACGTGATAAGGCCGGCGCGCTCTGGAGTGCTGTCCGTTTGCGCGCGTATAGGGAATTCGAGGGCTCGAGGTCCGCCGCGCGGGAATAGAACAGCAGGGCTTGCAGGCTGTCCCCAACCTTCATGGCCTTCTCGCCCGCCTCAAACATGTAGGCGGCGGACTCCGCGGCCAGGCAGGATACTGCGGCCACGATCGCCAGGCACAGCATTCGGATACTCGTCATGATTGCCAGCGGGACCTTAACCAGTGTAGACGATGAGGGCGGGCGGAACGTGCAGTAGATTCAGCGCCATTAAACTCTCCCTGGTCTTCAACCGATATTCAGTTGGAGAGGAATTTCCTTCGCATGGCAACGTTTGCACCGGTCAGAACCGCCTTCAGCCCCGCCGTCCCTCAAAACTTCGCACAACTGGGAATTTCCGAAAACCTGGTGATGGATCTGATGTTGCGCCGCATGGTTATCGAAGGCAATTGCACGCTGGCTAGCTTGAGCAAGTCGCTGCGTCTGGCAGTTCCCATCATTGACAGCACCTTCAAGCACATGCGCCAGCAGCAACTGGTGGAAGTGAAGGGGATGTCCGGTAACGACTATAACTTTACGTTGTCGGCGGCCGGAAAGCAGATGGCTAGTGAGCGTTTTCAAGTATCGCAGTACGCCGGAGCCTGTCCGGTTTCAATTAAGGACTACGGGGCCGCGGTGAAGGCGCAGGCGGCTAAGGTACACGTCGACCGGCAAACGCTGCGCAACGCGTTTTCGGACTTGGTTGTGTCCGACCATATGCTGGATCAACTGGGCCCGGCAATCATTTCGCAGACCTCGATTTTCGTGTACGGGCCCACTGGTAACGGTAAAACCAGTTTGGCCGAGCGCATGCTGCGGGTGTATAAAGACGCGATTTTGATTCCCTACGCGGTCGAAGTCGACAACCAGATCATCAGCCTTTTCGATCCGGTGGTACATCAGCCGCTAGACAACGATGAAACCGACATGGACGCGCGCTGGGTGGTGTGTAAGCGTCCCTGCATTCTGGTGGGCGGCGAGCTGGTGCCGAGCATGCTGGAACTGCGCCTGGACGAGTCCTCCAGTATTTATGCCGCGCCTTTGCAGATGAAAGCCAACAACGGGATTCTCCTGATCGACGACTTTGGACGCCAGTTGATGTCGCCGCGCGATTTGCTGAACCGCTGGATCGTGCCGCTTGACCGCCGCGTGGATTACCTAACGCTGCGCTACGGCGTGAAGTTCCAGATTCCATTTGAAACCATGGTGGTGTTTTCCACCAACCTGGAGCCGTCGGATCTGGCCGATGAAGCCTTCCTGCGCCGTATTCAGAACAAGATTCTGGTGGAAGCTGTCGATTCGGATTCCTTCGATCAGATCTTTGAGCGGGTAGTGAAGGCGCGCCACATCGCGGCCGAAGCGGATAGCGCGGAGTACTTGCGCAAGTTGTGCCTGCGCCAGGGACGTACGGAATTGCGCGCGTGCTACCCATCGGACATCTGCACGATTTTGACTTCGATTGGACGGTACGAGGGACGCGGTCCGGTGATGTCGAAGTCGGAACTCGAACGCGCGACGGCTTTGTATTTCGCGAAAGGTTAATTCTGCGGCTGCGCTACTGGCGGGGGTCCACTGGTTCACTGCCGCTAGGGGCTGATTGCGCTGACGCTAGTCCGCGCTTGGGTCCCAGTCCCAAAGCCATCAGGGAGAGCGACCCGATTTTGCCGTCGGGGTCGAGGTTTTGGTCCTTTTGAAACCGCTTGAGCGCGTCTACCGATTCGCTTCCCCACGTGCCATCCGGCATCCCCCGGAAATAACCTTTGCCGGCGAGGGCTTGCTGGATTTCTTTGTAGCGGTCGGTGCTGGGCTGCATCTGCACCGGGGGGCGGCGGGCTACGACCACGCGCTTGGATTTCGTCCCCGCTTTGGTGGTGGAATTCGAAGCCCCGGCTCTTATGAGACCTGACTTGGCAGTTCCAGCTCTTGACTTGACGGCGGCCGGAGCCCCGTGAGCCGCCGTCGCCTTGGTGCTTTTTGGGGCGGCCTTCTTCTTGGTAGCGGGGGTTTGCACGGCATTCGCCGCGACGAGCGACACCCCTACGAACGCTACAGCCAGTAAACGCAAACTGGTGTCCGTCCCTAGTTCTGGGGCAAGGTCCCGCTCAGAAAGATGGTGTTGGTGCGCGGCTGCGCACCCTTGGCCCGCGCGCCGGGAACCTGGCGCACTACGCGGAACGCCACCGGATCGCCCGGTTTGAGCGTTCCCTGAACTTTGCGGATGTCGTCCACTGAAGTCATTGGCTGACGGTTGATGGCGATGATGACGTCATGTTCCATCAGTCCCACGTCATCAGCGAAAGAGCCGTTTTCGACGCGTGTGACGGTGATGCCGCGCTTATCGGGCGTTAAATCCTTTTCTTCATCGCTCGCGCCGCGAATACTGATGCCAAACTTAACTTGCGTGGCTTCTTCTTTTCCGGGAGAGTTGCTCGGAACGGCATTTTCGCCCACTACTCGCGGGTCGTCCGAAAACACCTTGGCTCGATCCTGGATGCTCAACTTCATCTCCATCTTTTTACCGTCACGATCGACAGTGATGCTGGTGGGAGTGCCCACCGCGATGTCGGCGACGCGGGCAACCAGTTCGTCGCCGTTCTTCACGGCTTGGCCGTTAATCGCCAGAATGATGTCGTCAGCTTTGACGCCGGCCTTGTCAGCGGGTCCACCCTTTTTGACTTCACCGACGATCACGCCGTGATCTTCACCCAAGGCCCGCAGGGTCTCCGTCTTGGTGCCGGGCGCCCAGGAAATGCCGATAGAGCCGCGGGTCACGCGGCCGTCGCGGATGATGTCGTTATAGACGCGCACCACGGTATTAATGGGCAGCGCGAAACCGATGCCCTGCGATCCGCCGCTCTGGGTGGCGATCATGGTATTGACGCCGATCACTTCGCCCTTGATATTCAGCAGCGGTCCGCCGCTATTGCCCGGATTGATGGCCGCGTCGGTCTGGATGAAGCGCTGGAACTGCTGACCGATACTGGTACGATCGGTGGCGCTCACGATGCCTGCGGTCACGGACGCCTCCAGGCCGAAGGGCGAGCCAATCGCCACGGCCCAGTCGCCCACTTGCACGCCGTCCGAATTGGCGATGGTTACCGGGGAAAGCGGACGTTTGGAATCGATCTTGATCACAGCGAGATCGGTTTCGCGATCGGTGCCGATCAAGCGCGCTTTGTACTCGGTCTCGTCGCCTTGCAGCTTCACTTTGATGCGGTCGACTCCATCCACCACGTGGTTGTTAGTAATGATGTAGCCGTTCTTGTCCACCACGAAGCCGGTGCCGGATTGTTCACGGCGCTGCGATTGCGGAGAGGAATCGCCGCCGCCCTGCCCGCCGAAGAAGCGTCTAAAAAGGTCGCTCGAATCGTCGTCGCCGTCGTCATCGCCTTGGCTCTGCTTGCGGGTTTTCCCTTCCTGCAATTTGGGAGTGTAGTCCGCAGTGATATTCACCACACTGGGCTCAAGCATTTTGGCAAGCTTAGTGAACTCGTTCCCAATCTGCACGGCTTTGGGGAGGACCAGCGGTGTCGCGTCGGGCGCCGCCGCTCCGCTGCGCTGCGCGTGCACTCCGGTGTTGACCAGTGTACCGATCACGATGCCGATCGAAAGCGTAAACAACAGCAGCGTCATCGACAGCAGTTTCTGCTGGCGCATCTTGTCAAGCAGTTTCATGATTGCCACCTCACCTCAGGCAGACGCCTTCAATTTTAATTATACGTACTTATCCATCAGACGAAACCAGCCCGAACGGGTTACTCGCCGGTTAACACTATACATACCGTCAGTAGGATTCGCCGCAGCGCCAGATCGCGTCCGTCGGGCAGATACCATTCGGCGGGCGTGTGAGCGCCGCCTCCCTGCCCGCCCGCTCCGATCGACGCCGCCTGCAGACCCAGCGATAGCGGGATGTTGGCGTCGGTCGAAGAACAATCCAGACGGCTGCGGATTCCTAAGTGAGTATCGGCAGCACGCAAGGCTTCGAGCATAGCCGCGTCCCCCGCCAGCTCCCCGCTGGGGCGCGAACCGATGTCCTTGATGCGCGCGCTTACCCTAGATCCGCTGCCGCGCGCGTTCTCGGCGTCGACAGCTTGATCGACGGCCTGGGAGAGCAGCACCGCCATTTTTTCGATGCGCTCCAGGCTTTCTGAACGCAGATCGAGCTTGGCGCGCGCTTCGGTGGGGATCGAATTGATGCTCGAGCCGCCTTCGAAAATACCAAAATTGAAGCTGCTGCGGGGTCCGGGCGCGTCGGGAGGGCCAGGCTGGGCGAGAGATCCGGCCTGTGCCGTGAAGGAGGCCACGGCACGGCTCAGCGCATGCACCGGATTGCCGCACAGGGAATCCCGCCAACTGTGGCCGCCGGGGCCGGTGATAGCGACTTCGAAACGCTGGCTGGCAAGCGCGCGAGAGGTGATGTGATCGGTACCGGGTCCGTCGAGAACCAGGAAAGCAGCAGGTTGGTTCGGCGTGGAGCGGCAGAGATAACGCATACCACTGAGGTTGCCCTCGCCTTCTTCGCCAACATTGGCAACTAGCATGGGGGCAATCGCCAATCCATTCAGGGGCGGCGCGGCTTTCCACGCGGCGGCCAGCGCCAGCAATGCGGCTAGGCCCGGCCCGTTATCGGCTACGCCGGGACCAGCCATGCGGCCATCGCCCAAGAGCTTGATTTCTTCTGGGGTCCGCGGGGCAAGGACGGTATCAAGGTGCGCAGTCACGGCTACAGCCGGCGTGGGTCGAGCACCAGGAAATGTCGCTACTACGTTGCCCGCCCGGTCCAAGCGCGCTTCCCAACCCAACGATTGAAATTGCTGGACCATCCACGTGGCGCGTTTTTCCTCGAAAAAGGTTGGGGCCGCAATGCGGCACAACTTCAGGTGCTGTTCGTTGATCCAGTTGCGCTCGCGGCGGAACCATTCGAGACAGGTTCGTCCCGGCACGGACGCCGCAAAGTCAATTACTGATCGGACCAGTTGTGGCAAGCTTCAGTCTACCGCAGGGGTTAACGAGCCTACTAAATTTTTGCTTTCGGGTAGCGAACCCGCATCCAGGCGACGAAATTCTCTGGCGCGGACATGGTGGAAAGCCGACCTTGGCGGACTAGTGCCCAGTCGCTAAACTTCTGAGATTGCTTGATTTCCGCTAGTGTGGTGGCGGGTTCCAATCGGGCGGCGAATTCCAGATCTACTACGGCCGATTTGGGATTCTTAGGGTCGGGGCGGCCCGCCGTCAAGACGGTTGCCAGGCCGACCACGGCCGAGTTGCCGCCGCTGGCGTAGATGAACACGCGGTCTCCAGGTCGCATTTCCCGGATGGCCTTTACTGCCTGCGGGTTAGTCACGCCGTCCCAGACTGTACGTTTTTCACGTTCCAGATCCTCTAACGAATATGTACCAGGATCGGTTTTGGCCAAAAAATAGCTCATACAGACCTTTCTTCACTCGCGATCTAGACCAATCGGGCTAGTACGCCGATAACCGATTGTCTACTTAAAAAAACGGTTCTTTCAAGTACAATGTAATCAAGCACCACGCCTGCAATCTGGCGAGGATGCGGAAGGAGTTCGCTAACGTGCCGCGAAACGTAGTTTCAGCCGTACTCACCTTGCTATGCGGGCTTACGGCAGTGGCGCAGAGTCCTGCACCCCCACCCAGCCACAGCGACGCCCCCTCGGCAGCGCCTAGCAAATCCGACAACTCCGGCGCGGCAGTCGACCCTAAAACCTATGTGATCGGCGCCCAAGACGTTTTAATGATCAAGGTCTGGCGGGAGATGGATTTCACCGGACCTTATACGGTTCGGCCGGACGGCAAGATCAGCATGCCGCTAGTGGGCGACGTACAGGCCAGCGGATTGACGCCGGAGCGCTTGGGCGAGCAGTTGAAGCAGGCGCTTTCGAACTTCATCAACAGCCCGGATGTCAGCGTCAGCCTGCAAACCGTCGGCAGCAAGAAGTTTTATATTACGGGAGAAGTGAATCGTGCCGGCGAGTACACTCTGGCCATCCCGACTACGGTCTTCGATGCGGTTTCCAACGCCGGCGGGTTCCGCGATTTCGCGAACAAGAAAAAGATCATCATTATTCGCGGCACGGAGAGAATTAAGTTCAACTATCAGGACATCCTTAAGGGAAAGAATCTGGAACAGAACATCTTCCTCGAAACCGGCGACACCATCGTAGTTCCCTAGACGAAGGACATTGCATGCAACCGAGCGAAAACTATAGCACTCCCCGAAGAACTCTGGATGTCGAAGATTACATCGATATCGTGCGCCGGCATAAGGG
>JALYIB010000421.1 GCA_030775965.1 Acidobacteriota bacterium
CTCAAGCCCTGGCAGATTTTCATTCCGCCGGGGGTGGGTCATGGCTATAAAGTGATCGGCGAGTATCCCGGCATGTTGGTTTATGTGACCAACCGCTTGTACAATCCCGCCGACGAAGGACGCATCCCGCACAATCAGGAATCGATCGCCTACGATTGGGAACTACAACACAAATGAAATTCTTCGTGAGCGGGGGCGCGGGCTTCATCGGCAGCGCGTTTGTGCGGATGTTGCTGGGTTCCGAACGCGCCGCGCTGGTGGTGAACTTCGACAAGCTCACCTACGCCGGCAATCTGGAGAATCTGGCGCCGGTGGCTGACGACAAGCGCTATCGTTTCGTGCACGGAGATATTTGCGACGCCGCGTTGTTAAACCAGACCATCGCTGAAACAAAGCCGGATGTGATTGTCCACTTCGCGGCCGAGTCGCATGTCGATCGCAGCATTCTGTCGCCGGCTCCGGTGTTCGAGACCAATTTGCGCGGGACGTTCACCATGCTGGAGGCGGCGCGCACGCATAAGACCCCAAAGTTCCTGCATGTTTCAACCGACGAAGTTTACGGCAGCATTGCAGCGCCGCACGATGCCGACGAAGATTATCCGCTGCGCGCGAGCAGTCCATATTCGGCGTCGAAGGCGGGATCGGATTTGCTGGCGCTATCCTATTTCGTCACTTATGGGATGCCGGTGATGGTGACGCGCGCCTCCAATAATTACGGGCCTTATCAGTTCCCCGAAAAGCTGATTCCGCTGATGATTTCGAACGCCCTCGAAGACCAAGCTCTGCCGATTTATGGCGACGGCCAGCAGGTGCGCGATTGGCTGTATGTCGACGACCATTGCCGGGCGATTTTAGCGGTGATCGAACGCGGACGCGCCGGCGAAATTTACAACATTGGCGGCAGCCGCGCGCTGCCGAATCTGGAAGTGGTGGAGCGCATTCTCGACGCCGTCGGCAAGCCGCGGTCACTGATGCAAACGGTCAAGGACCGCCCCGGCCACGACCGCCGCTACGCGCTCTCGACCGAAAAGCTGCTGCGGGAAACCGGCTGGCAGGCTCAGATGCCCTTCGAAGCCGGGCTGCGGGCGACCATCGAGTGGTATCGCGCCAACGCAGGCTGGATCGCGCGCGTGAAATCGGGCGAATACCAAAACTACTACCAGCGGAATTACGCCAACCGCGCGGTGTAGCATGTTCTCGACGACAATTCGCGAGGCCTTTGAACTGCGCTTAGTGGAAGAGCGCCACGCCGGCGAAATGTTCGCCGCCATCGACCGCAATCGCGGATACTTGCGGCAGTGGCTGCCGTGGGTGGATGCGACCAAGAGCGCCGACGACAGCCTGGCGTTTATTCGCTCCGCGCTCGATATGTTCGCCGCGCACGACGGCTTCACCGCGGCCATCTGGCATCGCGAACGGGTGGCCGGCGTGATCGGAACCCATCGCATCGACTGGCGCAATCGCCGCGCGGAGCTGGGCTACTGGCTGGCCGAGGAGTTTCAGGGGCGCGGCCTGATGAGCGACGCTTGCCGCCTGGCCATCGCGCATCTCTTCGAGGAGATGGATCTGCATCGCGTCGAGATCCGCTGCGCGGCGGGGAATGCCAAGAGCAATGCCATTCCGCGGCGGCTGGGTTTTAAGCTCGAAGGCACGCATCGCGATGCGGAGCTGGTGAACGGGCGCTATCACGATCTGCTGGTGTACGCGATGTTGAAGTCTGAGTGGATTTGATTACTGCCTTGGGGCCTGCGGTCCGAAGATATTGAGCGGGGAAAGCGTATTGTTCGAACCTGCGGCGGGCGCCGGCCCGGATGCGGGAGCGCTAGAGTTCGCACCCGTGGAATTCTGTCCCTGCGCGCCTGCTTGTCCCAGCGGGTTGGCTCCGGGCGAATTGGCTGCCGCTTGAGCGGAGGCGCCGGACTGGTTGACGGCGGGCTCATAGACGAATTCCCACTCCTGATACTTGGTGCGTTCCTTATAGGCTTTGATGCTGGGGCCTTTAAACGTGCTGGCCACGCCCGCGATGCCGGCGGATCCGGTGGGTCCTGTGGTGGGTGCCTGATTGGGGCGGTAGAGCAAGTTGTCGATGGAGGTCAAGGCTGGGTTGCCACCTGGGTTGCCACCTGTGTTGCTACCTGTGTTGCTACCTGTGTTGTTGGA
>JALYIB010000422.1 GCA_030775965.1 Acidobacteriota bacterium
TTTGTAGCCATAGCGCAGCGATTTCTCGACTGCCTCTTGCGCCGACCGGTACAGTTTGCTCTTGGTGAGAAAAAAACCTTTGGCGAGGGTGAGTGTCTTCTTGCGGCTATTTCGCCGCTTGGTACCACGTTTAACTCTAGGCACGTTTCATCTCCTTTTGGGTTTTTAGCCTGGGTTTTAACCCGGCACTTTACCCGTTGTGAAAGTTGCTGGCGAAGCAGGCACGTGCGGCGCACTGTCCACCAAAATCAGCCCCGAAGGGCTAGTACGGAATCATGCGGTGGATTTCAGGCGAATTAGCCGGATCGGCTATCGACGACTGCCCCAACCGACGCTTCCGCGTGCGCGACTTCGACGTCAGAATATGACGGGCAAACGCATGCCGGCGCTTAATCTTACCGGTTCCCGTCTTCTTAAACCGTTTGGCCGCACCCTTATGGGTCTTCAACTTTGGCATATAAAATTTCCTGGGTGAATAGGGCGTCCGCCATTTTTAGGGACGACCTTTTCGATCATAGCATAGCGCCAAGCGCCGCGATGGCCCAGGCTAGTTCGGCGCCTGCACCGGAAACTTAGCGTCCGGCCACTTCGCCGCAAACTGCTTCGCATGCATATCGCAAACCTGCTCCGGATTCGACCCCCGTGGCTGATTCTCCCCGAAAAACTTGTAATCCGTCTCCCACAACGCCGGCTGCTTGCAGTGGTCGCACTTGTTGAGCGGATTCGCGTGAATCGCCGTAATTCGATGACCGTAAGATTCTGACATGTAACTCCTTGAACTCGATTCGGGTTCCGGGGATCCCAACTTGAGAGTAGCACGCCCCAATTTGCGCAGAAACATTTGTGCCACACCAGGGTCTTACATTGAGGAACTATCTATGAACGCCACCGGCGAAGCCATTCTCACTCATCCCGATCCGCAAGGGCATTTTGTGTATCCGTATACGAATGAAACCCAGTTTTCCGAAGCCGTGTGCCTCTTCATCGGTAGCGGACTCCGCAGCGGCGGCTCCGCCCTTCTGGTCATGACCGACTTTCACTGCACAGCCGTGCGCAAGCAATTGCGGGAAGACGGGCTCGATGTCGCTGAACTCGAAACCTGCGGACGCTCGATCTGCAAAACGGCGGAGAGCCTCCTGAGCACCTTCATGTTCGACGGAATTATCGACGACGATCATTTCAAGAGCACCATTGGACGCCTGATTGAAAGCGCCCGGGCCAACAGTTCCAACGGCGAAGTCCGCGTATTTGGAGAAATGGTCGATTTAATCTGGATTCCCAACCCGGCAGCCACGCAGCGCCTGGAGGAGCTATGGAATCAAGTGATCAAGCTCCATTCCGTACCTCTCTTATGCGCCTATTCCCTGGGCGGAAGCCGTCCCGAAGTTCTTCCCCAGTCCTTGCTCGAGTGTCATTCCGGAACCCTGGCGTAAAACCCTTCTTCCCGGTCGGTGCTTAGAACGATGGGAAGGTTGGAGGCGATTACGAAGCGAATCGTATTTTTTAGATTTAAGCGGGCTACGCCTCTACCGCGGCATCACTCCATCTACAAACTTACCCCACGCAATTAACAGTTTCTTATCTGCGTCCGACGGTTCCCAATCTGGAGCAACCCATGTCCATAACCCGCCGCACAGTTCTAGCCAGCGCAACCCTCATCCCCCCTTGCCGCCATCAGCAAAGCGCAATCCCCAGCCGCCGCAGCCCTAACGCCCGACCAACGGCAAACCCAGCGACTCGCGAGACACCGGCTCTCCCGCTAAAAGGTCTTACTTCAGTTCCGTCATCAACCCCGGCACTCCTATCTGCTGCTCCAAACTGTTTGGAGCCCACTGATACTCCGTCTCCATGAGCATAGCGATGTCGGCTTGCCCCTTGCTGCTGCGGATCTCCTTGGTCACGCGGTCGCGCAGCTTCTCGATGTTGTCGCGGTAGGCCTGCAACCCAGCCCTTTCGTCACCGGCCCATGCCCCGGAATCACGGTATCGAAATCCAATTGCATCGCCCCATCCAGTGTCTTGGTCCATTCGATCACGCTGCCGCCGGCGTTATAATCCACCAACGGACTGGTTCCCGCCATCAAATCGCCCGTGTGGATCACCTTTAGCAGCGGGAAATAAACCACCGCATCCCCGTTAGTGTGCCCGCGCCCGTAGAAATGCGCTCGCACTTCCTTGCGCCCAGGAACACGGAGGTCTCGTCCGTGAACACGATCCGCGCCGGCGCCATGCCCGCTGGCGCATTTGCCTGCTTCTTCTCCAGAATATTCTTCCGCGAATTCGCCGTCGAGATGATCTCCGCCCCGCTCTCGTACATCTTTCCGTTCCCGCTGCTGTGGTCCGCGTGATAGTGCGTGTTATGACGTACTTCAACGGTTGGTCAGTCACCTGCCGCACGATATCCATAATCGCGTCATGATCCCCAGCGAACTTGTCGTCGATCAAAATGACGCCGTTCCCCGTGACATACACCGCGACATTCCCGCCATCGCCCTCAATCTCGTACGGCGTCCCCGTCCTATGCTCGTTCTAAGATGTCCAGATGCTGTATCCCATCGTCATGTTCTTCGTTCGCCTTTTGAAAGGTTCCCAAACCCACGCCTGCACGTAGGCCCCGGATCGTCGCCTCTGGATATACTCGCGGCGCCATAATTATCTCCAAACACCGCTCTTTTCCTACTGGACCCCGTTCGGTATCCGCAACGCCCAAACCGCAACTCGGCGGATGGTCCACGCCGACCCGCTGACCTACCCGCAGCAAACCTTTTCCGCCGCCTGCATTGATGCAGCGACGCGAGAGACCGCCCGCTCCCGGCGAACCGCCAGGAAATTACGGATGAAAGAATATCGGAGAATCTATGGGTCTGTGATATAACGTTAGGGTTGCGGCGGGCTGGACCTGCGTCTTCCTGATCTGTATGGGAGTATCTACACTTCTTGAAAAAGGAGCAAGGACTTATGGAATCGCCGAAGAAGATCAACATCACCCTTCTCGTAGAGCAGAGCCGTTTGGGAGCAGTTCAGTGGATCATCTTCGTACTGTGTGGATTGAGCCTCGTCATGGACGGCTTTGACGTGCAGGCGATGGGCTATGTGGCCCCCGCGATCATTCGCGAATGGAAAGTCCCTAATTCAATGATGGGCCCGGTCTTCAGCGCCGCGTTGCTAGGGGTGCTATTAGGATCGTTCCTGTTCAGCATGCTGGCTGACAAGATCGGCCGCAGGCCGGTCTTAATCGCCGCCTCTCTGTATTTCTCGGTGCTTACGTTATGGACTGCAAGGGCCAGCTCTATCAATGAGCTGCTGATGATCCGTTTTATCGCCGGCTTTGGTTTGGGAGGAATTATGCCCAATGCAATGGCTCTGGCGAGTGAGTATAGCCCGGCGCGCATCCGCTTCACGGTGATGATGCTGGTTGCGAATTTCTTCACGGTGGGCGCCGCCATCGGTGGGTTCATCGCTTCGGGTCTCATCCCGAGATTCGGCTGGCGTTCGGTCTTTATATTTGGCGGGATGGTACCGCTGATCGTTTCGATTTTAATGATCTTTCTGCTCCCCGAATCATTGCAGTTCATGGTGCTGCGGGGCAAGAGCAGGAACAAGATTCTCAAGTCCCTAGAGCGTATTCATGCGCCGGTGCCGGCGGGTGACGTTCAATTCATTGTGAATGAAGAAAGCAAGAAGGGCGTCCCGGTAGTGAACCTATTTCGCGACGGACGCGGACCCGGAACGGCCCTACTGTGGATCATCAACTTCATGAATCTTGTGAATCTTTACTTTTTGGGAAGCTGGCTTCCCACGGTGGTCCGCGAGGCGGGATACACAACCGCGATAGCGGTCCTAGTAGGCACGGCTGTTCAGGTGGGAGGATCGCTGGGCGCGATCCCCAACGGCTGGCTGATTGACCGGTTTGGGTTTCGCAACGTTTTGACTGTGGTCTTCGGCGTGGCCGCGGTTAGCATTGCCCTCATCGGCCAGCCCTCGTTGCCGCTTTCGATGCTCTTTTTATCCGCGTTCGTGGCAGGTTGGTGCGTCCCCGGGGGTCAACCGGGCGTGAATTCGTTGGCCGCAATGTACTATCCCACCTATCTTCGTTCCACGGGGATCGGCGCCGGTTTGGGATTCGGCCGAATCGGCGCTATTTTGGGACCCTTGGTTGCTGGAGTGCTGCTCGGCCATGGATGGGCCCATCGCGAATTGTTCCTGGCCGCCGCTGTCCCCGCCGTCATTTCCGCGGTAGCAACGTATACGCTTCGGTGGGTGATGCCGGAACATGGAAATAGTCCGGTGCGCGAAGAGGTATTTGTACACTAGTACCCCTTTGCAGCGTACCGGTAATCGCACTATAATGAGGACCGCAAGAATAAGGGATTTTTTTAGCTAGGACAATGCCACCCTCGACAATGCCGTTCCTGCACTTTGGGGAAACGCCGCCGCCGGCCGAGCGGAGCTCGCAAGGGACTTCGCTAGCCCAGCGGGAGGGCGACCCGGTGCACGCGCCCAAGCGCGGCCAGGGCCGGGTCAGGATGCGGGATCTGAAAATACAGACGACCCACCTGTCGGCCCGTTATCTGAGCGGAAACGACGTTTCCTCCAGCGAAAACGCTCTTCTGACCAAGTATCTCGAAAAGAAGCTGACGGATCGAAGTGCCATCCCCCTCCTGGTTCTGCACGCTAGAGGTGAACGAAATGAGCTGTAGTCGACGACTGCTATATATGAAACGGGATTACAAGACCCTGGCAATTCGATCCAGCCTGCTTGGCTTGGCCGGACTACTGATGTTGAGCATGCCTGCGGTGGTTCTGGGGCAGTCTCATCCGGATTTGTCGGGCGAGTGGAATTATGATGACCACATCATTCCGCTGAAGGGGGGACGAGAGCATGCGCCTCTTTCGACCCTCATAATAAAGCAAACCGGCGACCGGATTAGTTTGGAAGCCAAGGCCTTCCAGCAAGAGCAGCCTCCGGTCACTTACCGCTTGGATGGCCAGGCGTCCACCACGACCACTAAAGAGGGCACCACCACTGGCTCGGCGAGTTGGGAGGGCGCGACCCTGGTGATTCAGGGCACACATTCTTATGAGACTCCAGCCGGTGAGATGAAGTGGGAATTCAAGGAGATCTACAGCCTGGCGAATGGCGTTCTTACGGTAGACCGTACCGAGATACGCGGAGGGCGCCCGTCCAACGACAAGTTCGCCTTCTCCAAGCAGCCGTATAAGCAAGCGGCAATGCCTCCTAATACACCGACAA
Source organism: Acidobacteriota bacterium (assembly GCA_030775965.1). Taxonomy (GTDB): domain Bacteria; phylum Acidobacteriota; class Terriglobia; order Bryobacterales; family Bryobacteraceae; genus Palsa-187. The sequence goes on from JALYIB010000422.1 coordinate 5,254, forward strand.
AGCCGGGCCCGGATGGCGCTTGTCCGCGAGACGCTCTTCTCTTCAAGGCATGCGCGATGGAGTTGGCGAAGACCTACAAAGCGCCTAGAACGCCTGAGGGAGAACCCGACTTATCCGGTTATTGGCAGATGGCGGGGGGGATGACCGGAACCGCGCCAGCGCAAGGGATCGAGGCCCAGCCGCCGAATCCTCTATGGAACGCCGGACGCAGTATGGTGATCGACCCAGCCGATGGCACGGTTCCCTATCAGGCTTGGGCGAAGGAAGACCGCGAGTGGCGCATGAAGGGCGAGAATGCCCCCTTGGACACGCTGGTGTCTGCTTGCCTGTCGGGTTATCCCCGCACGGAATTGTACTCGCAGAGTCAGTGGATTCGAACCAAAGATCAATTCGTTATTTTTTATGAATTCCACCACCAATACCGGTTCATCAAGATGAACGGACAGCCGCCGCTCGAGGCGAGCTTAGGAGGCTTGTGGGCGGGGAGCTCGCGAGGGCATTGGGAGGGGGATACGTTGGTGGTGGAGACGACGCAGCAGAACGGGAAGGAATACGTGGACATGCAATTTGTTCCGTTGAGCGACGCCGCGCGCATCGTCGAACGCTACACGCGTATCGGCGACAAATTGATGTATTGGGAAGCCACCATTAACGATCCGAAGGTCTATACCCGTCCCTGGACGATAAACGGGGCATTCCGGCGAAATGCAGATCCGGATTATGAGATCCTCGAGTCGGCTTGCGCCGAAGACAATCGGGAGTTCAGTGCCAATGGTGTCTACCGCTCCTTCGATTTCGCACGGCTCAAGCGCGAGGCGGAGGAGCGGGCGCGCGCTCGGGCTGGACAATAATTCAGTAGTGGGGATCCCTCACGGGTGTCTCTTTGTACAAATTGTGGACAGAGCATCAATTGTTAAAGCCGGGGAGAAACGGATGACTCAGGGGCGGGTGAGAGTGCCGTTGGTGGTTGCGTTCGTGGTGGGAGCGGGGTTGTCGGCTCTGGGCCCCTTGGCGACGCTGGTCTCGGCTGCGGCGCCGCCGATTTTGGCGGATGGCCATCCGGATTTCAATGGTATCTGGGAAGCACGCAATGCGGCGTACGCCGATCTTGAAGATCACCCGGCGCGGCTTTTGGGCGACCACAAGTCCGCCCGTTTGTTCGCGCCAGCCGGGCTGAGTGTTGTCGAAGGTCGTACTATACCGTATCAGCCGTCGGCATTAGCGAAACGCCGGGAGAACACGGCCAACCAGGAAGTGGCGGACCCCATGGCCAAATGCTCCATGGCGGGCGTTCCCAGATCCATGTATCTTAACCTGCCGTTTGAAATCGCCCAAACCTCTAAATTTATCGGGATTATTTCCGAGTACAGCCACAGCCAACGCATCGTGCACATGGGTGGGGGTAAGCATCCCGAGGGCATCGAATTCTGGATGGGCGATTCTCGAGGACGTTGGGATGGCGCAACGCTGGTGATTGATTCAGCGAATTTCAACGACAAGACTTGGTTTGATATGTCCGGAAACTTTCATAGCAATGCGTTACATGTGATCGAGCGGCTGTCTCTGGCGGATGCCGATACGCTTCAATATGAAGCGACGATAGAAGACGCCAACGTTTTTACACGTCCCTGGAAGATCACCATGCCGATCTATCGCGTTAAAGCCACGGAAAGGCCAGAGCTTCTGGAGGATGAATGCGTCGGCATGCTTATGGAGGATGCCGGCATGATGGTTGATCCCTCCGAGCAACCGCCGGTCAAGAAATGATGGTTGGGACATAAGCTGGATGGAAGCACAAATTGCGTGGAGGATATATATGAAGAAGCAAAACAATAACATGCCACAGCGGATTCTAGTTGCCGCTTGCGGTCTTCTTTGGGCGGCCAGCGCTGCCCTGGCCCACCACTCGTTCGCGGCGGAATTTGATGCGAACAAACCGATTCAACTAAAGGGTATATTAACCGGCGCTGAGTTGGTAAACCCTCATGGATGGCTTCACCTTGACGTTACCCGGCCCGACGGCAAAACGGTCAATTGGTCTTGCGAGATGGGAGGCGCGAACGCTCTCTATCGGAGGGGTTGGAAAAAGGAGGATCTACCCGTGGGCAAAGTGTTGATCGTGGACGGATTTATAGCCAAGGATGGTTCCGCGACCATGAATGCTGTCAGCATCACATTTGAGGACGGTCGCAAATTATTTGCTGGCAGTTCCGTCGGTGGAAATCAATAGCCAGCAGGAACTGCTTCCGCGCGGCCGACCGGATCTGTATGAATCTGGTGCCCCTAGCATCAGGGGTCTATGGCGGTATAAGTTATTTATTCATGGTTATTTGCGGATAGATCCGTGTCACGGGCGCCGCCACCAGCTTCGCATCCTCTAGCAAACGCTCGAAGCGTGGATCAGTGCGAACGGGATCGTAAATAGGATCGTATATCAAACCCAAATGGTCCCTGGCCTTGATCGCTTTGCCCAACCATTCGAGCCCCCGATCCTTGTCACCCAGTGTAAGGTAGATATCCGCGATGGGTTTTGGCGCGACCGATCCCCGGTCTGACTGCTGCAGAAGCGCGCTCAAGATCTTTCGCGCCTCCGGCAAATTTCCCGATAATGCGTAAGCGCGACTCAATTCCGCATTTGGCGCAAAATTATTTGGCATCAGTTGTTGAGCGATCTTAATTTCGGCAATTGCCTCTGGATACATGTGCTTCTGTATGTAGGCGCTTCCCAGGCTTAAGTGCGCATACCCGAACTGTGGATCCAGCGCCAACGCTTTCTTGTCTTCCTCGATCGCATCGTCATACCGGCGCAACCAGTAGAGTGCTCGCGCGGTTCCCTCCAGCATAAAGGGAGAGACCGGATCGAGCTGTTCTGCAACTTTATCCTCGGCCAAAGCCTGCTCCAAACGGCCCACGGTGGTGAGATACATCGAATACCAGCGGTGAGCGACTGCATCGCCCGGACTGAGCGCGAAGCCTTTCTTGAATTCAGCTTCCGCATCCGTCCAATCCGACTCCAGAAAGGCGGCAAAGGCCAACTCGATA
>JALYIB010000423.1 GCA_030775965.1 Acidobacteriota bacterium
AGCCAATCACGTCCGGTATCCCCGGAACCTGAGGATGCTCGCCGGCCTTGGCGGTGATTGTCTGCGAAGCGCCATTGCGGAAAACTTCAAGCTTCACTTCGCGCCCCACCGGCGTTTCCCGCACTAGCTTCGAAGCATGCTCCAAGCTTTCCACTTTGTTCCCGTTTATCTGCAGCACGACATCGCCGCTCTTCAGTCCAGCCTTCTCCGCCGGACTGTCCGGAGCCACGCGCGTAATCTCCACCCCCGTATCGGACGGCAATTTCAGAGCCTTCGCCCGCTCGCCCGTAATCTCCTGAATCCCCACGCCCAGATATCCACCCGGCGGCGTGACCAAGAAACGCGAAGGCACTCCCGGCGGTTGCGGAGCTGCCGGAGCCTGCCCCATCGCCCACCAAGGCAGCGCCGCTACGGCAATCAAAATTGCACTTCGCATAAAGAAAACCTCTTAGTAAGTTTCCGCGGACGCCTTGATCGAGTGCAGCATTTGCCGGGCACGCTCGCGAACATCGCTATCGTCTTCACGGCTCATTAGCTCTTGCAGAGCACCCACCATCTGCGGGTCCAGGGCCTGCGCATCGTGCCCCGTCAGTGCGTCGATCACCCTCGTCCGCATCCCGGTATTCGGGTCATTCAGTAAGACGTGGGCCAGTGCATTCTGTACCATCGGGTCGCTCGCGTAGCGCTCCAAGCCTTCCATCGCCTTCAGGCGCACGTTGGTATTTTCATCGTTGGCCATGGCGAACGCCAGCGCCTCGCGCACGTCGGATTCATCCGCTTCGCCCACCAGAATCGTCACCGTCTGCGCCCGCAGACCCGGGTCCGCCGCTTCCTTCGCCGCCGCCATCAACAACTGGCGGATGCGCTGGTCATCCCGGCTGCCCGAAATCGTCCGCTCGCGCTTTTCATCGAAGACAATGCGCAAAGTGCCGTCCGCCTGCGCGGCGACATTACGCACCTGCGCCCCGCCAAAATCGCCCAGCCCCATGGACGCAACTCCACTGAAACCCGGAGTCACTTTGGCCGCAAAGAACCCGATCGCCAACAGCGCCACCGCCCCCGCGGGCCGCAAAAATTGAATCTTCCAATTGCTCGCAATCTGCGTCCACCAGCTCCCCCGGCCCGTCGCCGGCCTTTCCCGCGGCAGCACTTCCGCCAGATCCTCGCGGCAGCGATTCAGCAACGCCGGCGACGGAGTCAACGCCGCCGCGTCCACCGCCTCATGCAATACCTTCTGCCGCGCCAGCGCATCGCGGCAGTCCGCGCAGCCATCCAGATGCGAATCGATGCGCTCTTCCTCGTCGAAACTCAGCTCCCCGTAGAGCAGCAGCGCCAATTGTTCCCGAATATCTTTGCAGTTCATCTCGCTCATACAAATTCTCCCAACGCCGTCCGCATTTTTTGCGTCGCCCGGAATAAACAGTTCTTGGCCGCTTCCTCGGAGGTGCCCAGCACTTCCCCGATCTTCCGCAGCCGCAGCCCTTCGTAATGCCGCAACTCAAACACCATGCGCTCGCGCGGCGTCAATTGCTCCAACGCCTCTTTCACCCGCTTGCGGATCTGCCCGCTAAATAAATTCCTCTGCGGATCGCCCTCCACCCGCGTCTCCGGCGCCGCATCCATGCGATCCACCGTCCCTTCCGGAGTCGTCATCACCGTCGGCTCTTCCCGCCGCACCTTGCGCCGCCGCAACTGGTCCAAACACAAATTGGTCGCGATGCGGTACAGCCAGGTGTGGAAACTGCAATCGAAGCGGAACTGGTTGAGGTTGCGATACACCCGCAGGAAGGTTTCCTGATACACGTCACGGGCGTCTTCCGGAGATCGCAGCATGCTCAACGCCAGCCGCAGCACGCTATGGTCGTAGGTGCGCACCAACTCCTCAAACGCGGACGAGTCGCCCGCCTGCGCCGCGCGAATGAGCTCCGTTTCGTCCACGGCCGCCCCTTTTCTGCGCGCGCCCCACCGCTTTAGGGATGGTTGCACCACTCTATTGGACGATGCGGAGCGAGAAAAGTATCGGCCCTAAGCCAGTTCAAGCTCGATACGCTTCTGCCCGGCGTCCAAGTTAGTGATCCTGAAAGATCGCACTTCTCCCGCCCGAACCGCACTTGGACTCGAAGACACGCTAGGACCCGACTTCCACTTCTGCGCCAGCATCGCCGACAGCGAAGAAATATCGGCTTTTGAAGCACCTGCGGACGCCTCCGCAGCCTTGTGCTCGGCCAGTTTGCACGACGCCATCACGCCTTCGCCCAATTCCACCTTCGCCCGCGCAGCCGACACGTCCACCACCCGCCCGCTGACGCTGTCGCCCGCCTTGTGCTCGGCAATATATTCATCGATCGAGGTCGGCACCAGTTGCTTGATCCCCAGCCGCAGCCGCCGCCGCTCCCGATCCGCCTCCAGCACCTGGGCTTTGACCACTTGGCCCACCTTGAGCTCGTCGCTAGGATGATTGAGCCGCTTGTCATGGCTGATATCGCCGATGTGGATCATCCCCTCGATCCCGTCGCCCAAATCCACGAACGCGCCGAACTTTGCCAGGCTGGTCACCGGAGCCTCCACCTGCGCCCCCACCGGATACTTCTTCAGCGCCTCTTCCCAAGGATCGCCCAGCGCCTGCTTGAGCCCCAACGCGATGCGCTTGTCGGCGCCATTGACTCCCAGCACGACTACCTCAACCATGTCGCCCGGCTTCACCACATCCGCCGCCTTCACGTTCTTGCGCGTCCACGACATCTCGGAAACGTGAATCAATCCTTCGATCCCCGGTTCCAGTTCGACGAACGCCCCGAAATCAGCCACCCGCGAAACCTTGCCGCGAATGCGCTCGCCTACCTGATACTTCTCCGCCGCCACCGTCCACGGGTCCGCCGCCAGTTGCTTCAGTCCCAGCGAAATCTTGCGCGTCTCGCGATTGATTTTAAGAATCTTAACGTCAATTTGCTGATCCTGCGAAACCACATCCGAGGGCTTCACGCCGCGCGCGTAAGTCATATCGGAAACATGCAGCAACCCGTCGACACCGCCCAGATCCACAAACGCGCCAAAATCCGTCAAGGTGCGCACCGTGCCGTGCACCACATCGCCCACCTGCAGTTTTCCGAACGCTTCCTGCTTGGTTAGCCGCTCGCGTTCTTCCAAAACCACGCGCCGGTCCACCACCACGTCTTCACTAGCCGTGTCGAGCTTGGTGATGCGGCACTCGATATCCTGCCCCACCAGCTTTTCAAGATCGGCAACCTCGCGCACGCCGCTGCGCGACGCCGGCATGAATGCGCGAACGCCCACATCGACGCGCAATCCGCCCTTCACCACTTCCGTCACGTGGCCCGAGATCACGCTCTTGTCCGCGAACGCTTTTTCAAGACCGCTCCAGTCCTTGGGAGTCTCCACGCGAATCGTCGACAACTGATAGTTGCCCTCTTCATCGCGCCCGCGAATCGAAACAATCAGCTTCTGCCCAGGCTGTAGCGGAATCTTTGGATCCACCGCCAGCACGCCATCCGTTTTGCGGCCGATATCGACAAAAACAGAATCCGCCGTGACCGTCACGACCGTGCCCTCCAGCGTCTCCCCCCGGGCGTGGTGGGTTTGTTCGAATTCGTTCAGTAAGTCCGCGAAGGAGGTGTCGGCCGGAGTCACCTCAGGCGAATCAGATGTGTTTGATTGGGGCATGCGAGAGACTGCGTTTTTCATATTGTGTCACATTTAGCGGAGTGGGGCGGATCTCCGCTCCGCGTCCGGCCTCCGGGTCGGCCACGCGCACCCGTTAGAATATCCTCAGTGCCGTCCACTTGGCGCCGTTACGTCCGCCCCCAGGATTTCGTCTGGCTGCTCTTCTTTACCGCCCTTGCCGTCTTCGGCCCCGGCCGCAGCCCGCGCACCATCGCCGCCCTAGTCGCGCTCGGAGTCGTCCAGGTTCTAGAGCCCCGCATAGGCGCGCGCATCTCGGTAGTGCTCAAGCTCGCCCTGTGTTATTTGTTGATCGGCTTCACCTACGGCGTTTCGAGCAGCTTCTACCTGGTCCTCCTGCTCCCCGTCATCACCGGCGCGACGAACTTCGGTCTGCTCGGCACCGCCATCACCTCGCTAGGCGCTTGCGCCGTCTACCTCTCGTTCCTGGTCTTCCTGGGAGAAAATGAATTCATCCCCGAAGACCAAATCCCCGAACTGGTTCTACGCACGCTCTTCCTACCCGTTGTCGGCTACCTGACCTACCAATTAGCGCAAGCGAACCAAGAAGAAAAACACAAAGCGCAAGAAGCCGTGGAAGAGCTGGCGCGCGCCAACCGCAGCCTCCAGGAAGCGCAAGCCGAAGTGCGTCGCGCCGAACGCCTGGCCGCCCTAGGCCAGCTCACCGCCGGCCTCGCGCACGAATTGCGCAACCCGCTCGGCACCATGAAGACGTCGGCGCAACTCCTGTCCAAACAGGTCTCCAAAGAAAACGCGCTAGCCCAAGAGATGGCCGGATTCATCACCTCTGAAGTCGACCGCACCAATTCCCTCATCACCCGCTTCTTGGACTTCGCGCGTCCCCAGCACCTGAAATTCGAAACCGCCGACATCACCACCATGCTCGACACCGCCATCGCCCGCTTCGAGCGCGAACAAAAAAACTCCGGCACCTCAGTAACGGTGTTTAAAAACTATTCCCCCGACGTCCCCCCCCTGCGCTTCGACGCGGAACTGATGGAGCACGTCATCGCCAACCTGCTGCTCAACGCCGCGCAAGCCAGCCCCCCCGGCGGCATCGTGACCGTCAAAACACTATCGAATCACGCGGAGGTGGAAGTGGCCGTCATCGACCGCGGTTCCGGCATCGACCCCCAGAACATCGAGAACATCTTTAACCCGTTCTTCACCACGAAAACCGACGGCATCGGCTTCGGCCTGGCCATCATCTCGAAAATCCTCGACGAACACGCAGGACGCATCACCGTGGAAAGTACCCTGGGAGAAGGTAGCGTATTTCGCGTCTTCCTTCCGTTAAAGCGACAATAGTAAATTCATGCGCAAAGCCTCCATCTTAGTAATCGAAGACGAAGAAAAGCAGCGCCGCGTTGTCGGCCTGCACCTGGCCGCCGCCGATTACGAAGTCAAAGGCGCCGGCACGGCCGAAGAAGGCTGGAAGCTGGCCGGCGAAGTCGACCTGATCTTGACCGACCTGAAACTCCCCGGCATGGACGGCCTCGAGCTCCTCGAAAAATTAAAAGCCCAAAACTCCCACACGCCCGTCGTCGTCATGTCCGCCTTCAGCACCGTCGAAAACGCGGTAGAAGCCATGAAGCGCGGCGCCGTCGACTTCCTGCCCAAACCGTTTTCGCTAGACCACCTCAGCGTGGTCGTCGAAAAAGCGCTCGAAGTCAGCAAACTGCGCGACGAAAATCGCGAATTGCGCGAAGCGCTGGGCCAGCGCTACCAGTTTGAAAACATCATCGGCAGTAGCCCCGCCATGCAGGAAATCTTCGCCACCATCATGCGCGTAGCCCCCACCCGCGCCACGGTTCTCTTAGCTGGCGAAAGCGGCGTAGGCAAGGACATGATCGCCCGCGCCATCCACCAGCACTCCCCGCGCAAAGACCGTCCCTTCGTCAAGATCAACTGCACCGCCATCCCCGAAAACCTAATGGAAAGCGAACTATTCGGCTACGAGAAAGGAGCCTTCACCGGAGCCAATATCTCCAAACCCGGCAAGTTCGAGCAAGCCAACACTGGCACCGTGATGCTGGACGAAATCGGCGACGTCCCCGCGTCGGTGCAGGTGAAGCTCCTCCGCATCCTGCAAGAGCGCGAGTTCGAACGTCTCGGCAGCAACAAGACCCAACAAACCGACGTCCGCGTCATCGCCGCCACCAACGTCGATCTCCGTGCCGCTCTCGAACAAGGCACCTTCCGCGAAGACCTGTACTACCGCCTGAACGTGGTTCCGATGAACATCCCCCCGTTGCGCGAACGCAAGGACGACATCCCGTATCTGGTCGAACACTTCTCCAAGAAATTCAATGGCGAAATCAGCGAAGGCGCGATGGAGCGCTTGGTCAGCTACCATTGGCCCGGCAATGTCCGCGAACTCGAAAACGTAATCGAGCGCAGCGTTCTTTTAGCCAAAGGCCCCATGGTCGAAGCCGACGACGTGAAAATTGAATCCGGCATCGGCCGCGCCAAACCCGCCTTCACCAGCGACGCTTTCCTGCCCGAAGGCATGACGCTCGATCAATACGAACAGTCCATCATCCGCGAAGCCCTGAAACGCGCCAATGGCAACAAGAGCCAGGCAGCGCGCCTGCTAGGCCTAACCCGCAACGCTCTGCGCTATCGCTTGACTCAGATGGGAATCGAGTAGCAGCGGTTGACAACCGTCCAATTTTGTGTTATATATATTATAGCTGGCCGGAATGAAGTCGATTGAAGATCTCGCGGATGCCTATTTGAAGGCCGTTGAGCCCTTGGTTCCACCCGGATATTGCCCCGTTGTGGCGCTTCTCGACGCCAAAGGCCGCAAAAAAAAGAAAAATGCCGCAGCCCGTAACTGGGATCCGCTTTCCGGCTCCGTGTTGATCACCTTGAAGCCGGATTCGCCGGCCAGTCGCTCCAAGAAAGCCGTAGCCCTGCCCACGCCTCTTGCCGAAGCCGTCCGCGCGCTCGACACCGCCGAACACAAAATAGCCTTCGTCTCCCTGAAATGGTTCCGCGACCAATTCCTCCCCACCCGCGGAGTCGCCTGGGCCGCAACCCCTTACGTTGGGCAAGAAACCGTAAAAGAAGCAATTGATCGCGGCTTATTCCTGACCAGCAAGGTCCCGAATCCAAAGGCGCCAGCTTTTCCCGTGACGGCCATCCGCCTAAACCGCGATTTGCAGGAGGTCAAGCAGATTCTCGGATCGGCGCCAGTGGCTCGTCGCCGAACTTTCCAGCCGGTTCCGATCGCCGGAG
>JALYIB010000424.1 GCA_030775965.1 Acidobacteriota bacterium
AAGCTGGCCGCCGCCGGAGCCATCCTCATCGGCAAACTGGCCATGATCGAACTCGCCGGTGGCGTCGGCTATCAAACCGCATCCGCGTCCTCGACAGGCCCCGCGCAAAATCCCTGGGACCGCACCCGCTGGGCCGGCGGCTCCTCCAGCGGCCCCGCGGTAGCCACCGCCGCCGGACTCGTCACCTTCGCGCTAGGCTCTGAAACCTCCGGCTCCATCATCACGCCCAGCGCATTCTGCGGCGTGACCGGCCTGCGCCCCACCTACGGCCTAGTAAGCCGCAACGGCGCCATGGCGCTCGCCTGGACCCTCGATAAAATTGGACCCATGTGCCGCTCCGCCGAAGACTGCGGCCTAGTCCTCCACGCCATCGCTGGCGCCGACCCCGACGATCCCGGCTCCGCGAAAAAAAGTTTCGCCTACGTCCCGCAATTCGATCGCAAGATCACCGACTTCACCATCGGCTACGCCCCCATCGATTTCGAACGCGCCGCTCCCGAAGCGCAGCCCGCGCTCCAAGCCGCGCTTGCCGTCATGAAGGCCTCCGGCGCAAAATTCAAGGAAGTAGACATCCCCGAATTTCCCTACGGCGCGCTCATCCAAACCGTAATCGGCGCCGAAGCCGCATCGATTTTCGAAGACCTGATCCGCGGCGAAAAACTCCAGCAGATGGCCGACCCTTCGCAAGCCGCCACGCTAAAAGCCGCCCTCGACATCCCGGCCATCGATTACTTAAAAGCCATGCGCATCCGCACCCTGGTGCGCGCCGCCTTCCGCGAACTGTATTACGACATCGACATGCTGCTGACGCCCTCGCGCCTGTCGCCCGCTCCGCCCCTAGCCGATGGAGTCGGCCGCGGCGAAGGCCGCACCGTAGCAGGCAGCCGCGGCCTCAGCGAAATTATTCCCGCCGGAAATCTAGCAGGCCTCCCCGCCATCTCGCTCCCCTGCGGATTCGCCGGCGCCTTGCCCGTAGGCATCTCACTGGTAGGCCGCCCCTGGTTTGAAAATCACTTAATCGGCGTCGGCCGGATTTTTCAAGAAAAGACCGACTGGCACAAAAAGAAACCGCCTGTGGGAGAAGCATAGCCCGTGCGTCAACTTTCCAAGCGCACCCAATATAGCCTCCGCGCCCTCTACGCCCTCACCCGCAAATTCGGCGAAGCCCCCGTCTTAATCACCACGCTAGCGGAATCGGAAACCATCCCCAAAAAATTCCTGGAGCAAATTCTGGTGTCGCTAAAAAGCGCCGGCTTTGTCGCCAGCAAAAAGGGAAAAGGCGGCGGCTACATCCTCGCCCAGCCGCCTCAAAAAATCACCATCGGAGCGGTGATCCGCGCCATCGAAGGCCCCCTCGCCCCGCTCCCCTGCGCCAGCGAAACCCGCTTCCGCAAGTGCGACGAATGCGTGGACATCCAGACCTGCGGCACCCGCATCGTCATGCGCCAAGTTCGCGACGCCATGGCCGCAATCCTTGACAAAACCACACTGGCAATGGTGTGCAAGAAAGTAGACAAAGCAGGCAATCTATTGAAAATAAAGTAAAGAAAGATACTTGACTATCTCTATCAACATACTATACTTGTATAGTATATGAAATCAATAGAGATTGCTGTCTCCGCCCTTCTTTTCTCCTCTCTGGCCTTCGCTCAAGACGACGTCACCATTCAACACGCCGCCAGTGCCTACGCCGGTGGTTACATCACCGGCCCGGCTTCGAATCCGCTGAGCTTCCTGAATGGCCCGGCCTACAGAACCACCGCCACTACGACGCCTTACGATTTCCCCGACATCGCTCCCGCCAGCAGGTTGAACCAGATCTTACCCAAGTGGATCAGCTTTGGATGGGAAGAGCGCTTCCGCTATGAGGGCTACCACAATAGCGGTTTCAAGCTGAACAACAACGACTCCTATAGCCTGCTGCGCTCGCGACTCGCCATGACCCTGCGTCCTAGCGCCTGGTTCAAGATTTTCGGCCAAGTGCAGGACGCGCGCCCCTTCATGCAGAAGCCGCCCTACGGTCCGCCCAACTTGAACGCGTGGGATCTGAAACTCGCTTACGCCGAATTCGGCGATCCCGAAAAACAATGGGTCAGCGTGCGCGTGGGACGCCAATTGATCGGCTACAACAACACCATCATTGCGGATTCGGAATGGCGCAATCAGGGACGCTCCTACGATGCCGTCGTCACCAATCTTCATTACGATCGATTCCGCCTGGGAATCTTCGCGGCCTCCGCCGTGGTCCCGGCCGCCGAAGGAATCAGCCATCGCCTGGATGGCAGCAATATCTACGGCGCCTATGGAGCCATCGATCGCATCATTCCCAACTCTGTCCTCGAGCCCTTCGTTCTCTGGCGCGTGCAGCCTAGCGTGGCGATTGAGACCACCGCCAAAATCAAAACCGGCAGGCAAGACGAAAAAGCCTACGGCATCCGTTTCAAAGGCATTGCCATCAAAGGTCTGGACTATAGCGCGGAATGGATCGGAGAACGCGGCACTGACGGCCCCAACAGCATCGATGCCTGGGGCGCCAACATGGGCGCCGGCTACCGCATCGATCCAATGTGGTGGAAGCCGCGAGTCTTCTGGCAGTTCGATTACGCCAGCGGCGACAAAAATCCCAACGACGGAACCCACGGCACCTTCGACACCATGTATTCCACCGCCCACGATCGCTTCGGCATCACTGACCAGTTCGGCTGGCAGAACATCATCGCCCAACGCGTCGGCCTGACCCTCGAACCGCGCCATCGCTGGACCGTCACCGGCCAGTATCTGGACTTCTGGCTGGCCAGCGCCACCGATGCGCTCTACAATACCTCCGGCGGCGTCATCGTTCGCGACACCACCGGGAAGTCCGGAACGCACATCGGTCACGAAGCCGACGTCTACACCTGGTACGAGCTCAACCGCCACGTGAACGTCGGCGTCGGTCTCGGCCATATCTTCGGCGGCGAGTTCCTGGAGAAAACCACCAAAGGCCCGAACTACAACTACCCGTATTTTGCAATCAACTTCAAGGACAACGGTAAATCCCGATGACTCGTAAAGCTTTTTTGATCTCGGCCCTGACCGCGTCGGCGCTCTTCGCGGCCGGTCCCGTGAAACTTCTCAACGTATCCTACGATCCCACTCGGGAGCTCTATCAGGACATCAACGCCGCCTTCGCCAAACAATGGAAAGCCAAGACCGGCGCGGATGTGCAGATCAGCCAATCGCACGGCGGCTCCGGCAAGCAAGCCCGCTCCGTGATCGACGGCCTCCAAGCCGACGTCGTCACGTTGGCCCTGGCCTATGACATCGACGTGCTCTCCGAAAAAGCCAACTTGGTCCCAAAGAACTGGCAGTCGCGTTTACCCAACAACAGCACGCCCTATACCTCCACCATCGTGTTCCTGGTGCGCAAAGGAAATCCCAAACACATTCAGGATTGGGAAGACCTGATCAAACCCGGCATCGGCGTCATCACGTCCAATCCCAAAACCTCCGGCGGCGCACGCTGGAGTTATCTCGCGGCCTGGGGCTACGCGCTCAAGAAAAACAACGGCGACGAAACCAAGGCGCAGGAGTTCGTCACGCGAGTCTATAAAAATGTTCCCGTGCTCGATTCCGGCGCGCGCGGCGCCACCACCACTTTCGTGCAGCGCGGCATTGGCGACGTACTGCTCTCCTGGGAAAGCGAAGCCCACCTGGCGCTGAATCAACTCGGCAAAGACAAATTCGAAATCGTAACGCCCTCGATCAGCATCCTCGCCGAGCCACCCGTGAGCATCGTCGACAAAGTTGCCCTGAAACACGGCACCACCGAAGTCGCCAAAGCTTACCTGCAATTTCTATACTCCGAAGAAGGCCAGGAAATCGGCGCGAAAAATTACTACCGCCCGCAATCCCCGCAAGCTTTGGCGAAGTACGCCAGCCAATTCCCCAAACTGAAACTTTTCACCATCGACGAACTCTTCGGCGGCTGGCAAAAGACCCAGAAAAAACACTTCGAAGACGGCGGCCTGTTCGACAAAATCTACACCCCTGGCGTCTAGTGATCTTTAAACGACGGAGTATTCTCCCCGGCTTTTGGCCGGCCTTCAGCTACACGGCGCTCTACCTGAGCCTGATCGTGCTCATCCCCTTGAGCGCCGTGTTCCTGAAATCGTCGACGTCCGGTTGGACCCACTTTTGGCGATCCATCCGCTCCCCCAACGTAGTCGCCGCCTATCGTTTAAGCTTCGGAGCCTCGCTCGCCGCCGGCCTCATCAGCGTTGTCGTCGGTTTTCTCATCGCCTGGGTGCTGGTGCGCTACCGCTTCCCGGGCAAAGCCCTCGCCGACGCATTCGTCGACCTTCCCTTCGCGCTCCCCACCGCGGTCGCCGGCATTGCACTCACCAGCCTCTACACCGAAAACGGCTGGCTGGGACGTGTCCTTGTCCCGCTCGGCATCAAAGTCGCGTTCACTCCTCTGGGCGTCATTGTCGCGCTCACCTTTATCGGACTCCCCTTCGTCGTCCGCAGCGTCCAACCCGTCCTCGAAGACGCCGACATGGAGCTCGAAGAAGCCGCGTCCAGCCTGGGCGCCACCCGCTGGCAAATTTTCAGCCGCGTCATTTTCCCGATGGTCCGCCCTGCGCTGCTGACGGGCTTTGCACTCGCCTTCGCGCGCGCTCTGGGCGAATACGGATCCGTCATCTTCATAGCCGGCAACCTCCCGATGAAAACCGAAATCGTGCCGCTGCTGATCGTCACCAAACTCGAACAGTACGATTATTCCGGAGCCACCGCCATCGCCGTAGTGATGCTGCTAACGTCGTTCCTCCTGCTGCTCGCCATCAACATTCTGCAGCGCCGCTCGCGCCGCTTCACGGAGCCCGCATGACCCAGCCGCATGCGCCCCCGCCGCACACAAAAGACCCAACATTTGTCCGCTGGACGCTCACCGTCCTGGCCTTAGCCGCGCTCGTTTTATTCATCGTACTGCCGCTAGCCGCCGTATTCGTGCAAGCCTTCGAAAAAGGCTGGGCCGCCTATCGCGACGCCGTCGTGCAGCCCGAAACCGTATCCGCCATCGAGTTATCGCTGCTAGCGGTAGCCATCTCCGTTCCCATGAACACGCTGTTCGGCCTGGCCGCCGCCTGGGCCATCACCAAATTCCAATTCACCGGAAAGAACCTGCTGACCACGCTGATCGACATCCCCTTTGGCGTGTCGCCCGTAATCTCCGGACTCGTCTTCGTGCTGGTCTTCGGCGCGCAAGGCTGGTTCGGCCCGTGGCTGATGGAGCACGACATCCCCATCATCTTCGCGGTCCCCGGAATCATACTAGCCACCACCTTCGTGACCTTCCCCTTCGTCGCGCGCGAATTGATCCCGCTGATGGAATCGCAAGGCACCGACGAAGAAGAAGCCGCGATGGTGCTCGGTGCCAACAGCTGGCAAATGTTTTTCCGCGTCACGCTGCCCAACATCAAATGGGGATTGCTCTACGGAGTCGTGCTCTGCACCGCCCGCGCGCTGGGCGAATTCGGCGCCGTGTCGGTCGTCTCCGGACACATCCGCGGTCAAACCAATACGCTGCCCTTGCACGTCGAAATTCTTTACAACGAGTACAACTACGCCGGCGCCTTTGCCGTAGCATCGCTGCTCAGCGTGCTCGCCGTCATCACGCTGGCGCTCAAGAAATTTCTGGAGTGGAAACAAGCATGAGCATAGAAGTTCAGCACGTTCGCAAAGTCTTTGGGACCCATGAAGCCCTGAAAGATGTCAGCCTGCGCATCGAAACCGGCGAACTGATGGCGCTGCTCGGCCCCTCCGGCTCCGGCAAAACTACTCTGCTGCGCATCATCGCCGGCCTTGACCTGGCCGACAGCGGAACCGTGCAACTCCACGACCAGGACGCCACGCAATCCACCGCGCGCGACCGCCAGGTAGGTTTTGTGTTCCAGCATTACGCCCTTTTCCGGCACATGACTGTGTTTGAAAATATCGCCTTCGGCCTGCGCGTGCGCCCCAAATCCACGCGCCCGACGGAACGCGACATCCATGTTCGCGTGCTCGATCTCTTGAAGCTCATCCAACTCGACTGGCTCGCCTACCGCTATCCCAGCCAGCTTTCCGGAGGCCAGCGCCAGCGCGTGGCGCTAGCCCGCGCGCTAGCCGTCGAACCCCGCGTATTATTGCTGGACGAACCCTTCGGAGCGTTAGACGCGAAAGTCCGCCGCGAACTGCGCCAATGGCTGCGCCGTTTGCACGACGCCCTGCACATCGCCAGCGTCTTCGTCACCCACGATCAAGAAGAAGCCCTGGAAGTAGCCGACCGCGTGGCGATCCTCAGCGACGGCAACATCGAACAAGTAGGCACCCCCGAGGAAGTCTACCGCCGCCCCGCCAACGCGTTCGTCGAGGAGTTTCTGCGCGACGTAAACCCGCGGCGGCTAATGGTTGAGTGAGCCATCGATTAATCTTGAGCGCAATCTCCGCCAACCACGCTCAGGCCTGCAAATCTGACGATCTCGCTAAATGCGCTAGTCCGGCGTAGCTACCCGATCGCGCGTGATCTTAGCGACGCTCTGCGTGCCGCAGTTCCCCATCACTAACTTCAACTCGCCCTGCATAATTTCAAGCACGCGATCGACGCCTGCTTGCCCGAACGCTCCCAAGCCCCACAGGAAGGGACGCCCGATGCCGACGGCTGTAGCGCCTAAGGCCAGGGCTTTAAAAACGTCCGTCCCGCGCCGGAAACCTCCGTCGACGAAAACCGGAATGCGTCCTCCCACCTCCGCCACCACCTCCGGCAGCGCTTCGATCGTCGAGCGCAAAGTCTCCGTCGCGCGCCCACCGTGGTTCGACACCCACACGCCGTCGAAACCATGATCGAGCGCCAGCCGCGCATCCTCGCGCGTGTCGATGCCTTTGATCATCAGCTTCACCTTAACCAGTTTCCGCAGGCGGTCGACGAACTCCCAATCCATCGCAGGATTCTGCGCGCTCACGCCGGCCATGTCGATGCCGTCATACATCGGGCGTCCCCCAGTGCCGGGAGGCTCGCCGGGCCCGTGGCACACCGCGCATTGCGCCAGATCTTTGGGACGCATGCGCTTGTAAGTCTGGCTGTTGCGTCCGGTAGTATTGTCGACCGTGAGCGCGATCACGGGACACCCCGCCGCCTCGACACGCCGCACCAGCTTTTCCGTGACAGCCCATGACGAAGACGCGTAGAGCTGATACCACACCGGCTGCCCGTGCGCCTTGCACACATCTTCAACGCCGGTCGAAGTGGACGTAGACAACGCCTGCGCCGTGCCGCGAGCCTTGGTCGCGCGCGCCACCGCCAGTTCGCCATCGGCGTGAAACGATTTCTCGCCGCCCGTAGGACAAGTGAAGATCGGACTGTTATACATAGTCCCCCACAGTTGCGTGCGCATGTCGACTTTAGTCGCGTCGAATAAACGCCGCGGCCGCAACTGCACATGTTGGAAGCCCGCGCGATTGGCCTTGATCGTCAAGTCGTCATCGACCCCGCTCGCCATGTAAGCCCAGTGTCCTGGCTGGACCTTACGATGCGCGGCCTCTTCGAAGTCCATCACGTCGAGCGCGTCTTTGGGATCGCCGATGACGTCGGCGGCGCGCTCGGTATCGAAGGCCACCGCGCTCACTCCGCCGAGCGCCGCGATATACGGGCTACTCGCCAGGAACTTGAGGAAAGCGCGCCGGTCGCGCAGCCGCCGCGCCGAAAAATTCATCGTCATGGTTGCGTATTCTATCGCAATCGAGTTAGCCAGAGAAGGCCTATACTGAAGCCATGAAGTTTCGCATCATCCTCGAGTTCGATCCCGAGGCGGATAGTTTCTCGGCGACGTGTCCGGAGCTTCCGGGCTGCGCTTCCGCCGGTGACACCGAAGAAGAGGCACGGCGCAACATCGTAGAGGCCATTCGCCTCTACCTCGCGCCAGCCGAAATTGAACTGCCCCGTGACGCCAAACTGCTCGAGGTAACGATTGGGTGAACGCGGAACCCCTCGCCTCACCGCGGATCAAGTGATCGCGATTTTGAAACGCAACGGATTTCCAGTCGGGGAGCCATCAAAAGTGGCGCAATGCACATGACGGCAAACAAGTGATTGTTGCGTACCACCGGGGCCGGGTGCTTCCGCTCGGAACGATGAGGTCGATCGTCGAAGGCAGCGGGATACCAATCGCCGAGTGGACTCGTTAAACGCGCGCGCGCCAGCGCCGCCCCAGCGCCGGAATGATCGCGCCCCCGATGTTCGCCAGATTCGCATCCGGCAGCGGAGGGCGCTCGGCGCGCGGATCGATCGCTGCGAAGAACGTCTTTGAAAACCGCAGCAGTGCCGTTAATTTGTCACGGAAGGGAACGCGCAGAGGACGCCCGTTGGCGCGCACCAGGAGCACCGTCACGTCGTCTTCGGATAGATTCTGCGGATAACGCTCGGCGATTTCCCGCAGCAGCGCCTCCGTTAGTTTCTGGGGCTCGATGTCGCCCAGCAGGCGCGCGATGCGCAGCACGCCGCGCTCACCCAGCATCTCGCCATCGGCATCGTAGGATTCGATCAGCGCGTCCGTGTAGCTGAGCACGCAGTCGCCCGCTTGGAGCTCGACGTCAAATTGATCGTACTCGGAAATTTCCAGCAGCCCCAGCGGAATGTTGCTGGGCGTCGAGCCGGCCGTACCTTCGTGGCCCAAAAAATCCCAGTGCCGCTTCGCCGCGCGGTACAGCAGCGGGCGCGGATGTCCGGCGTTGCAAATCGTCATGCGCCGGCTGGGTTCGAAGAACGTGGCGACGATGGCCGTGGCGAACGTCCCGGCGCTCGACATCACGGAAAATTGCTGATTGAGCAGCCGTACGAATTCGTTTTGATCCAGGCGATTGACGAAGCGGCGCATGAGCGTTCGCAAATCCGCCGCGGTCGCGGCCACCTCGGTCCCATGACCCGAAACGTCCGCCAGCAGCAGGCGCGTGATGCGTCCGGTGGCGCAGCTCGACGCGTAATACACATCGCCGCCATGCTGCGCGTTGCCGTAAGGTTTGCTGTAGACCCAGGCGTCCAGGCCGCCGAATTCCACGCCGCGCGAGGTAAGCTGGCTGCCGCCCCAGACCTCCATGCACTGCATGTGTTGTGGCGCCGGATCGCTCACCAATGCATTATATACAGGGTTATGGCCGCGTGAGGGCCAGGAATTCGTCGCGCGTGGCTTTGTTCTTGCGGAAGCTGCCCAGCATGGAACTAGTGACGGTGCCGGAGTGCTGCTTTTCGACGCCGCGCATCATCATGCAGAAGTGCTGCGCCTCGCACAGCACGCCCACCCCGCGCGGCGAAACCGCTTCGGTGATGGCTTCGGCGATCTGCTGCGTCAAGCGCTCCTGCACTTGCAAGCGGCGCGCGAACATGTCGACGACGCGCGGAATTTTGCTCAGGCCGATGACTTTGTCCTTAGGCAAATAAGCCACATGAATCTTGCCGAAAAACGGCAGCAGGTGGTGCTCGCACATGCTGAAGAATTCGATGTTTTTCACCACCACCATTTCGTCGAAGTTCACCGTGAACAGAGCTCCGTTCACCACTTCGGCGAGATTGGTCTGGTAACCGCTGGTCAGGTACTTCATCGCGCGCTCCCAGCGTTGCGGCGTGTTGCGCAAACCTTCGCGCGTGGGATCTTCGCCCAGCAGCCGCAGCATCTCCGGCACGCTGCCGGCGATTTTGCCGGTTTCAGCGGGCAACATTTTGACCAGCGCCTTCTGCTTCATTTGGTTTCCAGTTCGAACGTATTCCGGGCCGTCTCTGAAATGCGGACGCGGGCCAGGCGCGCCGGCAACGGCCACTGCCGCGCCAGCAGATCTTCAATCACCGACGCCAGATTTTCCGTGGTGGCCACGCGATCGCGCAGCTCCGGCAAATCGCAATTCAAATTGCGATGATCCACGCGATCCAGCACCCGCTGGCGCACCAGCGCATCCAGCGCCTCGCGTCCCACGATCTGGCCCGACCCATCCACCGGCCCTTCGACCGACACGTCCAAAACGTAATCGTGCCCGTGCCCAAAAGGGTTATTGCATTTGCCGTAGAGGCTGGCGTTTTCTTCCGCCGTAAGCGCGCCGGTGTTCAGTCGGTGCGATGCGGCAAAGCGGTAGCGGCGCGTGAGTCTCATGCTTCGCCTCCGTAATCGACGTACAGATCGGCGGTCTCGTACAGCCGCACATTTTTCAAACGCGCGTTGGGCAGCGCGATGCGAGTTTGCAAACGCTTCCAGATTTCGACGGCGATGTTTTCGGTGGTGGGCACGGTGCGGTCGAAGGGCGCGACTTCATAGTTCAAGAACCGGTGATCCATGGGTTCCACCACTTCGGCGTTGATGATTTCCTTGAGCTGGCGCAAATCGAAAACCATGCCGGTGACCGGATCGGGCTCGCCTTCGATCGTGACTTCGAGAACGTAGTTGTGCCCGTGGCCGTGCGGGTTGGCGTTGACGCCGTAGAGCGCCCGATTTTCGCCGTCGCTCAGCGCCGCGTTGCGGCACACGTGCGAGGCGGAAAATTCGGCTTTGCGGGTGAGGAGCATGGCTTTTAAATTAGATGTGCGGACCGGCCTGGGCGATGCACCCGATTGCCCGATCCTATAAAATGATAGCGTGGAATCGCAAAATGGCCGTAACATCGACCGCTTGCTGGCCGGGGCCATCGTCCTGTTGGCGGGGGCGCTGATTTGGGTAGTGTCGGGCACGCTCGACGTACGCGTCACCAACGCGGGCGACCAGGCGCCGGAGTTCAAGATCGTCAGCGATAGCGGCCGCACCTATACGCGCTCGGATTTCGGCGGCAAATTGCTGGTGCTGAATTTTTGGGCCTCCTGGTGCGCGCCCTGCGTCGAAGAAGCGCCTTCGCTCGATGCCTTTCAGCGCACCATGGCCACCGAAGGAGTCGTGGTGCTGGGCGTCAGCATCGACACCAGCGATAAGCGCTACCAACAATTTCTAAAACGCTTCCGCATCAGCTTCCCCACGGCACGCGACCCCGAGTCGAACGTTGCGTCCAGCTACGGCACCTTCCAGATTCCGGAAACCTACATCATCGATTCCACAGGCAAGGTGCGCGAAAAAATCATCAGCAACCAGAATTGGATGGACCCGGATTTCGTCTCACGGGTAAAGGCGATGTTATGAAACGAGTCGCGGTGTTGCTATTCGCGTTCGCGGCGTTGGCCGCCGACAAGAAAACGTTTCCGGGGCAGGCAGGCAATGACAATATTGAGTTGACCGGCACGCTGCTCATGGACCCCGCGGAGATTCATCAGGCGTTGGGCTCGGACCTCGACGCGGGCGTCGTGGTCGCGCGCGTCAAGGCCAGCAACAAAACCGGCGACCCCATGCGCATCGGGCCGGATGACTTCACGTTGGTGTCGCGCAAAAACGGAGACCGCGGCGGCGCGCTCGCGCCGGGACAACTCGCGGGCGGCAGCGCGCTGATCGTGAAACGCGACCACGCCGGCCGCGAATGGGCGCAGCAAACCAATCAACCCGGATTCACCGGCGTCGGCGGCATGACCAAGACCGGCAAGCCTGTCGACACCACGCTGCTCGAAACGCTGAAGACCAAGCAACTGCCGGATCAAGAGACCAAGGCCAACGGTTCCATCGAAGGCCTGGTATATTTTTCGCTGGACAGCGCGAAGCTGAAATCAAAGGACATCGCACTGATCTATCAAGGCCCCGGCGGGCACTTGACGATGGAATTCAAGTAGAGCGCTCTGGCTTTAGGATCCGCGGCATCATGGATAGATGAGTAAGAGCCCGGCCAGAAGCGGCAGTTGGTGGAGGACTCCGCAAACCTATCTGAGCGCCCAACTCCAGGAACACGAAGATCAGGTTTTTCTCGTGCTGGCGCTGGTCATCGGAGCATTGACGGGCCTCGCGGTGGTGGCGTTCATCCTGTTGACCGAACGAGCGGGGATGCGGCTCTATCCGGTGGGCGGCGCTCGCTGGCGGCGCCTGGTGTTCCCCGTCGGGGGATCGCTGTTTATCGGCTACCTGCTATACCGCTATTTCCCGAATGCGCGAGGCAGCGGGGTGCCGCAGACCAAGGCCGCGCTGTTCGCCCGCGGAGGCCGCATCACCATGCGTACCGTGGTGGGAAAGTTCTTTTGCACCTCGGCAACGCTCGCTAGTGGAATCCCACTGGGGCGCGAGGGACCCTCGGTGCAAGTCGGCGCGGGCATCGCTTCCGTGCTGGGACGCCGCCTCGGGTTACGTCCCGAAAAAGTAAAAGCGCTTCTGCCCGTAGGCGCGGCAGCGGCCGTTGCGGCCGCGTTCAATACTCCGCTGGCAGCGGTGCTATTTTCGCTGGAGGAAATTGTAGGCGACCTCC
>JALYIB010000425.1 GCA_030775965.1 Acidobacteriota bacterium
CTGCAATGCTGTTGTGCGAATTCCCCTACGGTATAGGGGCGGCGGCTTTCCGTTCCCTCTAGGAAGCCGGGCGCCTCGATGAAATTCGGGATGCCGGAAGTGTGGGTCAACAAATGATGGACGGTCACCCGGCTGCCCGTGTCGTTTCTATAGTAGGTCAGGTATTGCGACAGATGACCGTCGAGCCGGACCCTGCCTTCGTTGACAAATTGCAAGATCAGGAGAGCAGTGAACTGCTTGGTCATGGAGCCTATTTCAAACTTGGTTTGGGGATCATTCGGAATGTTCCATTCCAGGTTCGCTAGACCAAAGCCATGTTCGTAAACGACTTTCCCAGCTCTGGCGATAAGCACAGAGCCGGTGAAGTCGCCGACCGCGTGGCGTTTTTCCATAAGCCGATCAAGCTGATGAGGGAGTTCGGCTCCAAGCATCGCCGCTAGGGGGGCCGCCGCGAGCAAACACAGAGGGGCAAAGCGCGCGGACATCTTCCCTTCAGCATACTTCGTTCGGCGCGTGCAAAGATGGACTCAGGATTGCATTGGAGCAAACATGGAATGGAAACCAGGCGGGATCAGCGACGACGTTGAGGATCGCCGGGGTGACGGCGGGGGCGGTGGGTTCGGCGGGTACGGACCCCACCTCGGAATCGGCGGAACGGTGGTGCTGCTGGTTCTCAGCCTGTTGTTTCATCGCAACCTGTTCACGCTCTTCTCCGGCGGCGGGTCTACGGCGGACCGGCCGGCGTATTCCGCGCCCGATACCGCGGCGCAAAGCACGGAGGTTCAGTTCGTTTCTTTCGTCCTCGACGATGTGCAGGCGACGTGGCAGAATTTACTTCCAGCGCAGGGGAACCGGCAATACCGCCACGCCAAGTTGGTGCTGTTCCGGGATTCGATGGACTCGGCGTGTGGGGAGGCGCAAAGCTCGACGGGACCCTTCTATTGTCCGGGTGATGAAAAAGTGTATCTGGATCTCGGATTTTTTGACGAATTGAAGAGCCGGTTTGGGGCTCCCGGAGAATTTGCGCAGGCCTACGTGATCGCGCATGAAATCGGCCATCACGTGCAGAAGCTGTTGGGCATCGAAGGTAAGGTACAGCAGTTGCGGCAGAACAATCCGGCGCAGGCGAATCCGTTGTCGGTGAGTTTGGAGCTACAGGCGGATTGCTTCGCGGGAGTGTGGGCCAAGACCACGGAGCAGCGCAAAATTATCGATGAGAGTGACGTGGAGGCCGGGCTGCGCGCGGCGGCGGCGGTGGGAGACGATCGCTTACAGAAAATGGCTACGGGACATGTCAGTCCGGAAAACTTCACGCACGGAACGTCGGCGCAGAGGACACATTGGTTTCAGGCGGGGTTGAATTCGGGGGAAATTTCGGCTTGCAACACCTTCGCTTCCGCACAATAAAAGGGGCCTGATCTCCCCTCCTATCCGCGAGCGTTAACTAGCGTCCGGCTTCTTGCGGCTGGCCGGCGTTGGGATTGGCTTTCTGGTCCTGACGGCTCTCCAGCGTTCCGCGGGTTTCTTCGTAGGGCCGCAGGCTTTGGAAAATCTTCTCGGCCTGGGCTGCATTTGCTTCCACGGCTAACATGCGGTCGTGAAAGTTGCCGTTGAAAACTGGACCGTTGTTCTCAACGGGACGGCCCTTGTCATTCAATGCCTGGATAGCGCTGGAGGCATTGGCGGCCATGGTTTGCAGAATTGGAATCGCGTGATTTAAGGCGCGTTCCTCGGTTGGTGTCAGCGGAGATTCCTGCAACTTACGCAGGTCCTGTCCGATGCGATTGGTTTCGTCGCGAATGGCTTGCAGATGTTCTGCGTTCCAATCGTAACCGGTTGTCCCGTAAATTGTGTTTACAGCGTCAGCGTGGATTTTGACCGCAGAGGTCGTGCTCTGCAAGTCCTCGAAAGCGGTTTTGCTGGCGGCGAGGGTCAAGCCCGCGGTCGCCAACGCGATCACTCCCATTGAGATGCTTTTCATAAGCATGTGTAATTCTCCTTGATTGAGACTCGCCTGGGAGCGATTCCGCCTACTTGGGCGCAATGCCGACCGGGGCATGTTGTGAGCGACGTGGCTCCACCAGTTCTGATGCTAGCAGAAATAATTGCGTTTCAGGTAAATGACGGCGTTTCAAAAGTAGCTTGAACCTTAGTACTTACTTTGGGTAAAAAGTGAGGAATTATGCGCGGTACGAAGATATTGGCGAACCTGGCTAGTTATAGG
>JALYIB010000426.1 GCA_030775965.1 Acidobacteriota bacterium
CGAAGAGAGCGCTCGCCCCCTGATTGTGGGGGAGCGCACCAACGTCATCGGCTCGCGCCTCTTCAAAAAACTGATCGCCGAGGAAAAGTGGGAAGAAGCCAGTGAAATCGCCCGCTGGCAGGTGAAAAACGGCGCCCACATCATTGACGTGTGCCTGCAGTCCTCAGACCGCGAAGAGATCAAGGACATCGACCCCTTCTATGCCAAGCTGATGCCCAAGATCAAAGCGCCCGTGATGGTCGACACCACCGATCCTAAGGCCATCGAAAGCGCCCTGATCTGGTGTCAAGGCAAGTGCATCGTCAACTCCGTCAACCTCGAAGACGGCGAAGAGAAGTTCGAGCTGGTATGCCCGCTAGTCAAAGCCTACGGAGGCGCGCTGATTGTCGGCACCATCGACGAAGATAAGCAACAGGCGCAAGCCTTCACCCGCGAGCGCAAACTCGCCGTGTCCCAGCGCTCCGTGCAAATCCTGACGGAAAAGTACGGCATCCCCCCCGAAGACATTATCATCGACACCCTGGTTTTTCCCTGTGCCACTGGCGATGAAAACTACATCGGAGGCGCCGTCGAGACCATCCAGGCGATCCGCATGGTGAAAGCCGAAATCCCCTTCGTCAAGACGGTCCTCGGAGTCTCCAACATTTCCTTCGGCCTCCCCGCCGCCGCCCGCGAAGTCGTGAATTCAGTATTTCTCTACCACGCCACCAAAGCCGGCCTCGACTTGGCCATCGTCAACGCCGAGCGCCTGGAACGCTTCGCCTCGCTCCCCGAAGAAGAGCGCCGCCTGGCCGAGGACCTGCTGTTCAACACTCCGCCGCCCAGCATTCCCGCCCCCGCGGACTGGCGCGAGCAAACCCGCGAACAGAAAATCGCCATCAACCAATTCCACATCGCCGCCATCACCGAATACTTCCGCCGCGCCGGCAAAAAAGCGCGCATCGTCATCGCCGAACTCCCCCTCGACATGCGCCTGGCGCGTTACATCATTGAGGGCACCAAAGACGGCCTCATCCCCGACTTGGAATTAAAGCGTCAGGAAGGCGCCAAGCCCCTCGACATCATCAACGGCCCGCTCATGGACGGCATGACCGAAGTCGGCCGCCTGTTCAACGGCAACGAGCTGATCGTCGCCGAGGTGCTGCAATCGGCCGAAGCCATGAAAGCCGCCGTCACCCACCTGGAACAGTTCATGGAGAAAGCCGACACCGCCTCCCGCGGCAAAATCGTGCTCGCCACCGTGAAAGGTGACGTCCACGACATCGGCAAAAATCTGGTCGAAATCATCCTCGCCAACAACGGCTACAAAGTCATCAATCTGGGCATCAAAGTTCCCCCCGGCGACTTGATCCAAGCCTGGCGCGAGCACCAGCCCGACGCCATTGGCCTCTCTGGCCTGCTGGTCAAAAGCGCGCACCAGATGGTCACCACCGCCAACGATTTCCGCGAAAGCGGCGTCGATGTCCCCCTGCTGGTAGGCGGCGCAGCCCTGTCGGAACGCTTCGCCAACACCCGCATCGGCCCGGCCTACGGCGGACCCACCTTCTACGCGAAAGACGCCATGACCGGCCTGCGCATGATGAACGAGCTGATGCACCCCGCCAGCCGCGACGCCGCACTTGCCGATCATATTTATCTGGCCGTGGAGCCGGTGTTAGAACCCGAGATCCCCATAGGTACGGAAGCAGGCACGGCCCGCAGCCCCCGAGTCCGCGCCGGCATTCCGATCCCGGCCGTCCCCTATCTGGATCGCCGCGTGCGCGACGTCCCCAACCTGCAAGAGCTGTGGACCTACATGAATCCCTACATGCTCTACGGCCGGCATCTGGGTTTCAAAGGCAATTTCGAAAAGATGCTGCAAGCACGCGACCCGAAAGCGCTGGAACTGTACCAGGCCGTCGAAAGCGTGAAAGAGAAAGCCGCGAAATTCCTAAAGCCACGCGCCGTCTGGCAATTCTTCGAAGCCGAGCGCCATGGCAACTCCGTGCACCTGTTTGCCCCCAGCGGCTCCACTCCGCTTTACGTGTTCAACTTCCCTCGCCAGCCGAAATCCAACGGCCTTTGTTTGAGCGACTACGTACTAGACCCTCGCGATCACCTGGCCGTATTCACAGTCACCGCCGGCGAAGGCGTGCGCGAACGCTCTGAGGAAGCCAAACACAACGGCGAGTTTTTCCTGGCCCACGGCCTGCAAGCTCTCGCGATTGAAACCGCCGAAGCCTGCGCCGAGTGGCTGCACCGCCGCATCCGCGAAGATTGGGGCTTCGCTGACCCGTCCAACATGACCATGCTCGAACGCTTCACCTCGCGCTATCGCGGCAAGCGCTACAGCCCCGGCTACCCCGCCTGTCCCGCGCTAGAAGACCAGCAAGGCATCTGGACCCTCCTGCGCCCCGAAGAAATCGGCGTGCAGCTAACCGAAGGTTTCATGATGGACCCCGAAGCCAGCGTCAGCGCCCTGGTGTTTCACCACCCGGACTGCGCCTACTTCAACGCCACCGAATCCCGCGAATAGCTAGCGGATCGCCTGCGCGACCTCAATCGCCATCTCGTAGCGCCCGAACGGAGCGCTTAATTGCACCCCAGCCGTCAGCGGGCGCACCCGCTGCACCATCTCCCGCGCGATTGCGACCCCCGCCGCCCGCGCCGCCTCCGCCGTAACCGCGCCGCGCATGCGCTCCAGGTATTCGTCCGGGACAGGCACGCGCAGTTCATTCACCATGAACTCGGCATTGCGCAGACTCGTCAGGGGCCAAATGCCCGCGATCACCGGAATTTTAAACTGTGCCGTCCGCGCCAGAAACTTCTCCAGCAACTGCAGATCGAACACCGGCTGCGTGACGAAATATTCCGCGCCCGCCTCCACCTTCTTCTCCAACCGGCGCAGCTCTTCATCGATATGCAGAGACCCCGGATTCGCCCCCGCTCCCAGCAGTAGCGAAGTCTGCGACCCCATCGGATTCCCACCCAGGTCCAGCCCCTGATTCAAATTATTAGCAATGCGAATGAGGCCAATCGAGTCCACGTCAAACACCGCCGTCGCGTCCGGATAAGTGCCCATGCGCGGCGGATCGCCCGTGATACAAATCAAATTCCGCAGCCCGCCCGCATGCGCCCCCAGCAACTCGCTCTGGATGCCCAAAATGTTCCGGTCGCGGCAGCAAAAATGCAGCACTGCCTCGATCCCGGCGTGCTGCTGAATCAACTGGCAGGTCGCCTGCGCACTCAGGCGCGCACTGGCCCGCGGCCCATCCGGAACGTTGATGCAATCGATCCCCGCGTCCTTACACAACTTCGCCCCGGCGATTTCTTTGGCGGCATCGACACCTTTGGGCGGAAGAATCTCCACGAACGTGACGAACTGGCCTGCCGCTAGTTTCGCGCCCAGTCCACTGCGTTCCGGCAACGGAATTTTCGCTTGCGCGTTCGGCGTTTCTTTACGCTCCTCGGCCTGCGCCGTGTGCGCCTGGCCGCCCGGCTGAAAGCTGCGCGCTTCGTTACGAATCTCCTTGATGTGCGCCGCCGTGGTCCCGCAGCATCCGCCCACGATCTTCGCCCCTGCCTCCAGAAACCGCCGCGAATACTGCGCCATATATTCCGGCGAGCACAAATACAAATTACGGCCGTCCACCGTCATCGGCAGGCCGGCGTTCGGCATGGCGCTCAAGGGCTTTGAGGTATGCGGCGCCATTGCCTCAATAGCCTCCAGCATCACTCGCGGGCCAGACGAGCAGTTCAAGCCGATCACATCCACCGGCCACTGCGTCAGCGCCCGCGCGATGTTCGCCGCCGAAGTCCCGTCCTCCAGTGTCCCGTCGTCTTCCATCGCGACCTGCGCGATCAGCGGCATCTCGCGCCCCGCCGCCTCGCGCACCGCCAGCACCGCCTCGCGCAACTCGTCCAGATCGCGGAACGATTCCAAAATAATCAGATCTACCCCGGCCTCGACCAGCGCGGTAACCTGCTCGCGAAACAATTCACGCGCCTCGGCGAAACTCACCGGGCCCAGCGGCTCCAGCCGGACTCCCAGCGGCCCCACCGCTCCCGCCACAAACGCCTGGTCCTGCGCGACTTCTTTAGCGATCCGCACTCCCGCCTGGTTGATCTGCCGCAGCTTCTCGGCGAATCCAAATCCCGCCAGCCGCCGGCGATTCGCGCCATACGTATTGGTCTCCAGTATCTGCGCTCCCGCACGCAAATAATCCTGGTGAACATCGCGGACCAAGGCCGGCAGCGAAAGGTTCAATTCGTCATAACAGCGGTTGACGAAAATCCCCTTCGCGTAGAGCGCCGTCCCCATGGCCCCATCGGCTACCAGCACTCGATGGAGCAGCGCCTGCTTGAATTCGGCGCTCCGATTTTGAAAAGTAATCCCGCCCATTTAGATATCTCTACGATACCGCGCCCGGCCTCATCTCCAGTCCGGGAACAGCGGGACGCGTCCGCGCCGGCAAGCCTCCAGCAACTCCACCACCCGCTTGCGCCGCCGCAGCAACTGCTGGCACAGATGATGCAGCGCCGCTTCGTCGCCCGCGATCCACGCCGCGGGTATTTGCTTGAGCGCCTGGTCGACCACCGCTTCCGGAAAATGCACGATGCGATCCAGCCACGGCTGAAAATCGTCCAGACCCCGCACTCCCCGGTACACTTGCGGCCGGGAATACAAACCTTGCAGCGGCGAATCCGCAAACCGCCAATGGGGACCATCGAAGGTGAACCCGTGATCCACCATCTGCGCCACGAATCCCAAACGCAGCGGGTGCGCTTCAAACGACGGTAGCCACTCC
>JALYIB010000427.1 GCA_030775965.1 Acidobacteriota bacterium
GGAATGTTTCGATGGGTGTCTTCAAAAAGTCGAACAATCAGGATCTCCCGGCGCGATGGACATTGGCATGTCGATGGTAATAGGAAAGCGCAAAATGAAGGGCCTCACGGACGTCCCAGGAATCGTAGTGGGCCATGCATCTGATTATGACGGATTGACGGGGTGCACGGTGGTGCTGTGCGAGCAGGGGGCGGTGGCGGGGGGCGACATCCGTGGATCGGCGACGGGCGTCGACGAATGGGACGTGCTGAACCCCATGCACGTCACTGAGAAAATCCACGGCGTGGTATTTTCCGGGGGCAGTGCGTTTGGCCTTGAATCCGCCAGTGGCGTGCGCCGGTTTCTGGAGCACAAAGGCGTCGGCTTCAAAACGCGTGCGGGAGTGGTGCCCATCGTGGTCGGCGCGATTCTCTACGATCTCGGCTTCGCAAAAAAAGGCGTGCGTCCCACGCGCGAGATGGCGGAGGCGGCGGCCTCCGTGGCTACCGATAAGGCTGTGGTCGAAGGCGCTGTAGGCGCGGGCACCGGCGCCACTGTCGGCAAGATCCTGGGCATCGAGCAGGCGATGAAGTCGGGCGTGGGGTCGTGGACGGTGCCGCTGGAGGGCCGTAACGCCGGTGTCACAGTGTCGGCGCTGGCGGTGGTCAATGCGCTCGGCGATGTGCGCGATCCGGCTAGCGGAAAAATTATCGCTGGCGCGCGCAAGGCTGCGGACTCGACGGAATTTGCCGACAGCGCGCGGCTGATGAAGAGCATGGGCCCGACTGGGTTTACGCGCGAGAACACGACGCTGGTGGTCGTGGCCACCAACGCTGCGCTCAGCAAAATAGAAGCGACCAAACTCGCGCAACTGGGGCAACTGGGAATGGCGCGAGCGATCTATCCAGTGAACACCATGTCGGACGGCGATCTGGTGGTAGCCATGTCTTGCGGCATGGCGCGCGCGCCCATCGATGCCCTGGGCGTGGCGGCGGCGGAAGCGGTGTCGGAAGCGATCCTGCGCGCCGTGCGGATGGCGCCGTCGCTGGGCGGACTGCCAGGGTTGAAAAAATGAAGAAGTAGGCGCCGCCGGCCGGAACTAACCCGGCAGTAATCTACATTCAGACGCTCGACGCCGCTCCGCGGTGCGTTGTGAACATCCGCAGGTACTCGAATCGCTCATTGCGCGCGCGGCAGAATCACTTTAAGATCGCTGCGCCGGAAATCGCGGTCGAGTGTGAGCAGAACGCTCTCTTCATCCTTGGCGAGAGCGTAGGCGAAGCAGTCTCCTAGGTTGAGTGGATAGCGCAGGCGCGCCCCTGCGGCGATCTCGGCGTGCCGCTCGCTGGGAGGGATCAGCCGGATCGACGAGCTCTCAATGGCCTCGCGAATTTCTTTGTAGGCCTCTGGCTGGCGGTCTTGCACCAGGATAAGCACCTCGGCGTAGTTCACGGTGCTCATGGCCAGATCGCCGGAATTCGCCTGCAGATGATCGAGCACCCAGGGGCCGGTAGCCTCATTGAAAAAGACCGCCAAAAGGGCCGAGGTGTCTACGACCACAGATCATCCTCATGGCGGAATCGCGGTTTGGGATTGAGCGGAGCTTTCAATCCAAGCCCCAACCAGGAACGGAAGTCGGAGCGGGAGGCGGCGCTAGCCTTGGCAGCGGCTTCACGCACCGCTTGACGGATGGCCTCGGATTGTTTCGTGATGCCTTTCTGCCGCATAAAACGCCGCAGATCACGCTCGAATTCCTCGCTGACGTTGAGATTGAGCTGCCGCATACAGACTATTATACAGCCCGGGGCTGTATCGGTCAGGCGGCGGCCGCGATGCGGACCGGAATCCCATGCGTGGCCAGCACCGCTTCCACGTCCTTCTTCCTCAGGCGCGAGGCGTCGTAATCCACGACAATTTTGTCCAGCGACGGAGCCACTTGCACGCGCGCCATGCCGTAGGTGGCGTGCACTTGGGCGATGTGATCGAAATCCTCGCTGCTCAAGGGGCGCGTCAGATCGTACTGCAAAGTTACTTTCGTCATAAATCAACTCAGGATATCATTCGCGATGTTCCAGCTTCCACAAAATTTGCCGCAGCATGCCCAGCCAGACTTCGGCATCGTGCGCGTTTAATTGCAGGCGGCGCACCAGGCGGCGGATCTTCATCCGAGTGGACCCCTCGACGCGCGCGTGGACATATCCCGAACGATCCAGAATCGTTTCCAGAAATTCCGTGATGCGCTCGCTGTGAATCGTGGCCGCCGGGCGTTTGACGTCGGGAGCGGTCTTTGCAGCGGCGGGGCTGCGGATGATTTCGTAGAGACACACGGCCACTGCTTGCCCCAGGTTCATCGAACCGTGTTCCTCGCGCGCGGGGATACGCATTAGCCAGTGGCAATGGGACATATCCTCGTTCGACAAGCCGAATTTTTCCGACCCGAACAGCAGCGCGACCGGCGCCGTCACCATTTTTTTGGCAATGAGCTTACCGCCGTATTCCAAGCGCCGCAGTGGGTGCTCCAGCATACGGGGCCCGATGGCAGTCGTGCCGACCACCAGGGCGCAATCGGCCACGGCTTCGGCGACTGTGGGATATTCGCGCGCTTGCTCCAAAACTGCGTGCGCTTTCACTGCCGAGCGCGCCTCGCGAAAGGCGACGTCGTAAGCATTCACCAGGCGCATTTCGGAGAACCCGAAATTGCTCATGGCGCGGGCGGCGGCTCCAATATTGAGAGGATTGCGCGGGGAAATCAGGACGACTTTGAGCGCGCTCACGGCGTATTCGGTTGCTCTACGTCGCGGCGGACCGCATCCAGCACGCCGTTGATGAACGCGACGGATTCCTCACCTGAGAACTGGCGCGCCAGTTCTAGAGCTTCATCGATCGCCACCGCCGGCGGAGTCTTGAGTTCGTTCATTTCATATACAGCGAGCCGTAGAATATTGCGATCCACCGCCGGCATGCGCTCGATGCGCCAGTTCGCGGATTTCGCGGCGATGCGCTGGTCGATGGCGCCCGAACCGGCGGCCGCGCCGCGTACCAGGTTTTCCATGAACTCGTCGGGCGGCGTGCGCTGCGGATCTTCTTCCTCCGAGCCTAACGTTTCGTAGAAAGAAGAGATGGCGTCGCCAATATCTTGCTTGCGCTGATCCCACAGAAACAGGACCTGCAAAGCGCGCTGGCGGGAACGATGGCGTGCAGGCATATTAGAATCGCGCCATTTCAATCGCAGTCATCGCGGCGTCGAAGCCTTTGTTGCCGGCCGCGCCACCCGCGCGCGCTTCGGCTTGCTCCCAATTGTCGGTGGTGAGCACCCCGAAAATCACCGGCACGCCGCTGTCGAGCCCCGCCTGCTGCAAGCCGCGCGCGGCTTCTCCGGCCACGTATTCAAAGTGCGGAGTGCCGCCGCGAATCACCGCGCCCAGCGCCACAATGGCGTCGAATCCGCCGCGCTCCGCCAGCTTTTTGGCCGCGAAGGGGAGCTCAAAAGCTCCGGGAACGTAGAACACCTGCTGGCTTTTGGCGCCGGTTTCGGTGAAAGCTTGGCGCGCTCCGGCCAGCAGTTTCTCCGTGATCGCGCTGTTGAAGCGCGCGACCAGGATCGCAAAGTTGAGTCCACTTGCGTCTAAATGCTGCCAATTGAGAGAATCCGCGGACATCGTGGGATAATTGAGGTTCCGGCACTATCTTACCTCAATGGATCCATCTCATATCCGCAATTTTTCTATCATTGCGCACATCGATCACGGCAAATCGACCTTGGCGGACCGTCTTTTAGAAGTCACAGGCGCGCTCAGCCAGCGCGAAATGATGGCCCAGGTGCTCGATTCGATGGACCTCGAACGCGAGCGCGGCATCACCATCAAAGCCCACGCGGTACGCCTGGATTACAAGGCCAAAGACGGCCAGGATTATCAGTTGAACTTGATCGACACGCCGGGCCACGTCGATTTTAGCTATGAAGTTTCGCGCAGCCTGCAAGCCTGCGAAGGCGCGCTGCTGGTGGTGGACGCATCCCAAGGCGTCGAAGCGCAGACCTTGGCCAATACTTATTTGGCGCTGCATCACAACCTGGAAATCATTCCGGTGATCAATAAAATCGACCTGCCGTCGGCCGAGCCGGAGCGGATTCGCGAGCAGATTGAGAGCGTCATCGGATTGGATGCCAGCGACGCGGTGCTGGCAAGCGCCAAGAACGGAATCGGCATCGAAGAGATTCTCGAGGCCGTGGTTCATAAGGTTCCGCCTCCCAAAGGATCGCCCGACGCCCCGCTGCGGGCGCTGATCTTCGACTCCTGGTTCGACTCCTACCGCGGCGTCATCATTCTGGCGCGCGTCGTCGATGGACGCGTGCGCAAAGGCCTGAAGATCCGCTTATGGAATAACGGCAGCGTGCACGAAGTGGAGGGCGTCGGCTATCAGTCGCCCAAACCGATTCCGTGCGACGAGCTGGCCGCGGGCGAGGTCGGGTTTCTGTTCGCCACCATCAAGACCGTTTCCGACGCGCAGATCGGCGACACCATCACCACCGTGGAGAATCCCGCCGCGGAGCCGCTGCCCGGATTTGAGCCGCTGAAGCCCATGGTGTTCGCCGGATTGTATCCGGTGGAATCGCACGAGCACGGCTTGCTGCGCGACGCCCTCGAAAAGCTGCGCTTGAACGACAGCGCCTTCAGTTTTGAGCCGGAGCACTCGGCCGCGCTGGGCTTCGGATTCCGCTGCGGCTTCCTCGGCCTCCTCCATCTGGAGATCATTCAGGAACGTCTCGAGCGCGAGTTTGAGATCGACCTGATCACCACCGCCCCGGGCGTGCGCTACCGCGTGACGGCGACCAACGGAGAAGTGTCCGAGATCGACAATCCCCAGAAGTTTCCCGACCCTAGTTTGATTAAGGAAATCGACGAGCCGATTATCGACGCCACAGTGATCACGCGCGAGGAATATCTGGGCGAGATCCTCAAGCTGCTGGAAGAAAAGCGCGGGACGCAGAAGAAGTTCGAGTACATCGGTTCAGGTCGCGTGTTGTTGCTCTACGAGATGCCGTTGAATGAAATCGTGCTGGATTTTTACGATCGCTTGAAGTCGGCGTCGCGCGGCTATGCTTCGCTCGATTATCATTTGTCGGGTTACCGCGAGTCGGATTTGGTCAAGCTGGACGTGTTGGTGGCGGGAGAGCCGGTGGATGCGCTCTCCATGATCGTCCACAAAGAATTCGCCTACGAGCGCGGCAAGATCCTCATCGAGCGGCTGCGCAAATTGATTCCGCGGCAGATGTTCGAAGTGGCGCTGCAGGCGGCGATCGGCAACAAGATCATTGCCCGCGAAACCATCGCGGCCATGCGCAAAAATGTGCTAGCTAAATGCTACGGCGGCGACATTTCGCGCAAGCGCAAGCTGCTTGAAAAACAGAAGGAAGGCAAGCGCCGCATGAAGCGCGTCGGCCGCGTCGAGATCCCGCAGGAAGCGTTCTTGGCGGTGCTGAAGGTCAGCACCGGCAACGATAGCGAATAGCAAAAGCGGGTCTGCGGGGTGCCCATAAAGCTGGCCTCCAACACCCAACTACCCTGGTTGCCCGCTCCTAGGAACTTGAGCTCCAGGGTGCGTTATCATCGAGTGAAGCTTAGGCATCGCAGCCCGGGCATCGCAGCACGCAATCGCGGCGTGATACGATTCCTGGGACGCTGGAGATTCGAAGGGAAGCATGTCAACCACGCAACCGTTGTCCACATCTGTCAAATCGAAAACGCCCCTCACGCGCAATCAGATTCGCGGATTCCTCGCGTCCTGGGGGGGCTGGGCGCTGGATGGAATGGACTCCTTCATCTACGCTCTGGTGCTTGTGTCCGCGCTGCGCGAGCTGCTGCCTAGGTCCGGGATTGTCGCGTCCAATACCAACGTCGGCTACTACGGCGCGATTTTGTTCGCATTGTTTTTGATCGGCTGGGGACTGGCTTTGATCTGGGGGCCCATTGCCGATCGCTTCGGGCGCATGCGCACGCTAATGCTCACCGTCTTGTGTTTTTCGGTCTTCACGTTCATGGCGGCGTTCTCCACCAACGTGTGGGCGCTGGGAATTTTTCGCCTGCTGGCGGGCCTGGGAATCGGTGGCGAGTGGTCCGTGGGAGCCACTTTCATTTCTGAAGAGTTGCCCGAAGACCGCCGCAAGATGGCCGCCGGCCTGATGCACACCGGGTATTATTTTGGATTCTTCCTGGCCGCCATCGCCAACTATACCATCGGCGCGCACTACGGCTGGCGCGCCATGTTCATCGTGGGCGGAGCACCCGCGTTGCTGATCGCGTTCTTCTACAATGGCGTGCAGGAGCCAGCTCGCTGGCGCGAAAGAAAAAATCAACTCGGCAGCGCCTGGACCGCGTTGCACGCTTTCAAAGAACCGTTTTCGAAGCTCTACCGCCGGCGCACGATTTTGAATTCGATCTATATGCTGGCCTCCATTGCCGGCTTGTGGGCCGGCTCGTCTTACGTTCCGGCGGCAATCACGGAACTCGCCACGAAAGCCGGCCGCACCGCATTCGAATCCGCGCAGTTGTCTTCCTACGGAACTGCCTTGCTCTCGTTCGGGACCATTCTGGGCGCGATCATGACGCCTATCCTGGCCGAACGCTACGGACGTAAAATGACACTCGGCTTCTTTTTCGCGATGATGTTCATCTTTATTGCCTTCGGCTTCGGCAAAGTTTTTTACTTCGAGACCAACGCCCTCGCCTGGTTCATGGCCTGCCTGTTCTTTTTAGGAATCGGCGGCGCGAACTTCGCGGTCTATTCGTTGTGGATCCCCGAACAGTACGGCACCGAATGCCGCGTCAGCGCATTCGCTTTCACCACCAATGTCGGCCGCTTCGCGGCAGCTGCGATCAGCTTCCTGGTGGGCGCCGGCGTCCGCCATTACCAGACTCTGGGGATCCCGGTGGCGCTCACCTCCATCGCGTTTCTGATCGGCATCCTGCTACTGCCGTTGGGCGTCGAGACCAAAGGCAAGCCGTTGCCGTCGTAAGCCAGGACATGAGTGCTGTAATGATGAAGGCCATGGTCCTCAGGGGACCTAGTCAGTTGAGTCTCGACCAGGTTTCCCGCCCCGCGGCGAAAGAGGGCCAAGCATTGGTGCGCATCACGCACTCCGGCCTGTGCGGGACGGATCTTAAAATCTATCAGGGCGCGATTCCAGCGCAATATCCCCTGATCATGGGCCACGAGATGATCGGCGAAGTGGTCGCCGGCGGCAATGGCTTGGACATTCGCCCCGGAGTCCGCGTCATCATCGATCCCGTAGTTTCCTGCGGCGTCTGCCTCCAGTGCCGTGCCGGGCAGACCAGCATTTGCCCTAACGGCGGTCTGATCGGCCGCGATAGCGATGGTGGATTCGCCGAATATGCCGCCGTGCCGTCCAGCCAAGTGTTTCTTTTGCCCGACTCCGTCGACAGCCGCACCGCTCCGCTGATCCAAGTGGCGACGACGTGCCTGCATGCGCAGCGCCTCACGCCTTTTTTCCTGGGCGAATCGGTGGCCGTGATGGGCCTGGGCGTTTCCGGTCAACTGCACGTGCAAATCGCCAAGGCGCGCGGCGCCAGCACCGTGATCGGCATCAGCCGCAGCCGCTTTAAGAGCGGCATGGCGAAACAGTTAGGCGCGGATCTCACCATCGACTCGGGCAAAGGAGCCGTGGAGAAAGTTCTCGAAGCCACCGGCGGCCGCGGCGCCGATGTGGTGATCGAATCCACCGGCGTG
>JALYIB010000428.1 GCA_030775965.1 Acidobacteriota bacterium
CTCTATTTGCTTGGTGGAACGGCCGTCGGACTGGGTTCGATTCTCGTTATACTTGGACCCTCGATCATTCATGCGTGGGTGGGGCCCAAAATACATCCTTCATTTCTTTTCTTGATCGGGTTTGGAATCTGGAGCGTAGTTTATGCGTTGAGCGTTCCCGTCGCCATACTTCTTAACGCGGCTACTGTCATGAGATTTCAAGTTATTGTTGCCTCTGTCGGTTCCGTGGGCAATATATTGCTTTCGATCTACCTTACAAAACGCCTGGGTGTATCCGGGGTTCTATATGGATCGATCGTTTGCCAGATTCTCCTCGTGTTGGTTCCATATTGGCTCTATGTTCCCAAGTTCTTGCGAACACTAAAGGAACCTCTCACATCGCCCGCATGTGTTCTGAGTTAGAAACCCCGCGCAAGCAATCGTGAGACGTATGCTCGCCGATCAGCAACCGAACCAAGTTCCCAGCGGCCACCATGTTTAAGACCGCCTTTCGCGCATTCCGATCTCGCTTGCTGTCGCCCTTGCTCGAAAAGGGGTCCTCGTGCGATCGCGCTTTGCTTCTGCAGGGGAGGCAAGCATGTCACGTCACCAGATCGCTGGATTATGTTGATACTCTTAGCGACGCCGAGTTTGGCGTCTATTCGCAATGGGGCGAGGACGGAATTTTAGAATGGCTCATCCAACGTTTGCCGATCTCATCGAAGCGTTTCATCGAATTCGGAGTGCAAGACTACAGAGAAGCAAACACGCGCTTCCTTTTGATCAATCGCAATTGGAAAGGCTTGATAATCGATGGAAGCTCCGACAATATGGAGCTGGTGCGGAAGGAGGAGCTTTACTGGCGACATGACTTAACCGCAGTTGGCGCCTTCATCGATCGAGATAATATCGCCGATCTGATCACCACAAATGGTTTTGCCGGTCCCGTCGGCGTTCTGAGCGTCGACATCGACGGAAACGACTATTGGGTCTGGGAGGCTATCGAGTGCGTGAATGCCGACATTGTCGTGTGCGAGTACAACGCGGTGTTTGGCGATCTTCATCCGATTACAATCCCCTACGGCCAGGACTTTTATCGTACAGCCGCCCACAAGTCAAATCTCTACTTCGGGGCATCCATTTCCGCTATGCGGCTTCTGGCGAAACAGAAGGGATATGAGCTTGCGGGCACAAACAATGCCGGGAGCAATGCGTTTTTTGTGCGCAAGGATTTGTTTCCACTCGTTGAATCGGCAATTGGATGTAAGGAGCCATGCCCATCTCTTGCCCGGGAATCGAGGAACGAGGCCGGCCAGCTAAACCATCTTTCCGGTCTCGATCGACTGCGCGAGATCGCCGATATGCCCGTGGTTTGCATTGATACCGGCAGGACTACAACGTTGCGAGCACTAGGCTCTTTGTACAGTGACGCGTGGCTAGATGCTATGTGCGTCGGGCAGCATAGCAAGGTGTACGGATAAATATAACCTTGCCCATGACTGCAACGAAGCGTATCGGCATTAAGCGTTTGGCGTCCTTGCGATTAGAAGCCTCTACTTTCCTAAGGCACTCTATATTGGTGGCTGCCATCGGGAATCTAACTAAATGGAGACGGGTTAGAAGAAAGAACGTTGAGGAGCCGTTACGGATCCTTATTATCCGTCGGGATGGTCTGGGTGACTTTGTGCTCACTACTCCGTTACTCCGTGAGCTGCGGCGGAACTTTTCCTCCGCGAAGATAACTCTCCTGACAGGAGACAATGTCAAGGAACTCGCAACCAAGTGCCCCTATGTTGACAGCGCGGAGACAATTGATCCGCGTGTATTGAGGGTCTCCAAGCTCGTTGATTTGATCAAATTTGTCGAAACGAAGTTTTATGGGAAGTTTGATCTGGCTTTGCTGCCCAGATGGGACGTTGACCTGTACTGGTCAACCTTGATTGCGTGCCTTTCCGGGGCGCCGAGGATCGTGGCGTATACGCGCAAGACAAGCCGTCTGAAGAGCAGAATGAATTGGGGTTACGATGGCCTTCTGACCGATGTCCTACCGCGGGGAGAGCTTGTACATGAACTAGATCGGACCCTGGCGCTCGTACGCTATCTTGGTGGCACGCCGAAATCCCATGCCATGGAGCTGTGGTCAATTCCTGCGGATATCGCCGAGGCAGATAGTTATTTGGAAACGGTCGGCGTAAAGAGCCGATCCAGGCCTTGGATCGCGGTGGGAATAGGGGCGTCGCAAAGGCGGAGGCAGTGGCCGTACTTTGCAGATTTGCTCGCCCTAATAAGTCAAAGAATGAGTTTTACGCCTTTCGTCTTCGTCGCCCCGGATGAAATGGATAGTGCAAGTGAGTTGAAAGACGCCGCGCCCGAATGTGTGATTGTTTGTCAGCCTCTAAGGGTCGCCACGGTTATTATGAGCCGTTGCAATCTTTTCGTGGGGAACGACAGCGGCCCGTTGCACATGGCGGCGGCATCAGGGTTGCCCACCGTTGAAATCTCTTGCCACCCTCAGACTGGCGACCGGACGAGCGAGCATAGTCCTGACAGATTCGGCCGCACCGGAGAAAATGCGCGCGTTGTGCAACCGGTCGACGGCCTCGACAACTGCTCGGCCAGTTGCGCCGAAGACTTTCCACATTGTATATCGCTTGTCACTCCCGAGCAGGTCATCGCGGCGATTGAGAGTGTGGTCGCAATACCGGCGTCCATGCCTATCAAGTCATCGTGTTGGGTACACTAGCGAAATAATAGCCCTGATGCAAATCGTAGTTCGACACTTCGGCGGGCTGGGAAACCAGTTGTTTCAATATGCAGCGGGCCGCTATTTTGCGAAGAAGTACGGCGCCTCGCTCCGGATCGCGGTGGAGCGCGAAGAAAGGCTGTCTTCCCATGGCCAACCGCGTCCTTTTCTCCTGCCAAAGTTCGCCATCTCCGCCGGCTTCCGACAGATCAGCACACTGGAGCGCCTCCTGCTGTCTATATCGCCGCGAATCGAATTGGCAACGCGGCCAATTCGCGCATTAAGGAATATTGACGTGGTCCGGGAAACGCATCCGCAAGTACATGTTTTCGACCCGAGCCTTACAATTGCGGCGGGCACGCGCACGGCTTACCTGGTTGGCATGTGGCAGTGCTATCCGCCGGTCGAGATGATCGCGGAGGACCTTCGGACTGAGCTTTCCTTCCGTGAACCGCCGGGAGGTCAGAATATTGAATTAGCACGGACGATCCAGACGACTCCTAACGCGGTGTCCGTTCATTTGCGGCGCGGTGACTACGCTATCGAATATCCGCACGCCGTGCTCTCCACCGACTATTACCAGAGCGCTATCCAGCAAATGCGAGATCGCCTAGGTAACGCGACCTTCTTCGTTTTCTCAGACGAAGTAGCTTTCGCGAGGGAGTTTGCAGCAAATCATTCGGATTGTGTGGTGGTCACGCATAACAGCGATGAGTCAGCGCATGAGGATTTGCGGCTCATGTCACTCTGCCAGCATCACATCATCGCAAATAGTACGTTTTCGTGGTGGGGCGCATGGCTGAATCCAAGAAAAGAAAAGGAAGTCATATTGCCTCGCAAGTGGGTTCGATTTGATACGAGTGAGATTCAGATTGCGCTCCCCGGTTGGGGGATCATC
Source organism: Acidobacteriota bacterium (assembly GCA_030775965.1). Taxonomy (GTDB): domain Bacteria; phylum Acidobacteriota; class Terriglobia; order Bryobacterales; family Bryobacteraceae; genus Palsa-187. The sequence goes on from JALYIB010000428.1 coordinate 3,621, forward strand.
TGACGCGGTCGAGTACTCGTTGGAAACGTGAGCAACACATCAATCGACATGGACATTTGCATCTCTAGTAGCGTCGCTGCCCGCGATTCCGGACTACCAGGTGTAAGTCTTCGGCACATTACCCCAGAAGATGCAGGACGTGACCGCTGTAAGGAGGTCGTTTTCTTCTTCGCCGGTTGTATGCTGCACAGGTCTGATGGATGCCATACACGCGCCCTGGAGGTTCTCGATTTCCTGGTTTCCGAAGATTTCAAGATTACCGTTTATTCGTTTGTTGACCATGCACAGTGGCCGTGGACTACCAAAATGATGGCGGAATTCCGAACGGCCTATCCCAATGTGACGCTTGTCTGTGAACCCTTGACTTGGGCGCACAAAACGTGGACATCCGCAAAAAATTTCCTTGTTCGCTTTGTTCCTTTCGTCCCGTCGTGGGCGATCGGAATGCCGTTGCCCTTAGTCGCGCCGTGCTGGAAGGCTCTGTACAAGCGCCGGGACGAGCTGGTCTTTTGGGTGAATTATGCCGACGGCGTCACGCAGCTGAACGGCATTGGCCGCGAGCGAGTATTCATCGATACCCACGACCTGCTTTTCGTCGCCAGATCCCAACAGAAGGGATGGACGCCGCGTTCGGTCGCCGGCCTTCGGTTCCTTCGGAAAGAACTTGCCTTGTTGGCCAGGGCAAAACGGATCTTCACGATTAACCCGGCGGAGCAGGTGTTTTTCTCAACCATGCTTGGTACTGAAGTTGAGGTTACCTATCTGCCGCCGAGACTCAATATAGTTCCTGTGGTCCCGCCAAGAGCACTTTATTCGTACGCAGACGATTTGCTATTTCTCGGATCTGACAATGCCAAAAACATCCGATGCCTAAATACGTTTCTAGAGGAGTTTCTACTCTGGGAGAGTCAACTGTGTCTCGTCATCGCAGGCAGAGTCTCCGAGCATGTTAAGGAAGCATTCCGCAGCAACCCTCGAATCAAGATTGTCGGATACGTGTCAGACCTCCCTGCACTCTACCGCAGTGTGAAAGCAGTTATTTGTCCCGTAGTGGGGACGGGGGTGAACATGAAGATTATCGAGGCGATAAATCATTGCAAGCCGGTGTTCGCCTCGGAGGGCGCCCGGGCGGCGCTTTCACCCGAGGTCAGGGCCAGATCATTCCCGTTGACCGAAAGTGTCGTGACAGAGGTGTTGACCGATCCCCAAAGGTTGAGGGATTCGTGTTCGAGTGTTGGTGAACTGGGAACTGACAGCGAAAATAACCAGATCTGGAAGACACTTGCCCATAGTCTGCATAGCTTGTGAAAAGTGTCCGATCTTATCGAAGCAAGCCGATGAAGTCACATTTGAAGACATTCCTCAAGCGTTACGGCCGCCCGGCATTGCACTCTTCGTTACGGGCGGTTCTCCCGACGCCAGGTCATAAACTTCCTTCGGAACCCAAGCGCATTCTTCTTATGAATGGCGGGCACATCGGAGATGTTGTGATTGCTACGTCGCTACTGCCGGTGCTGAGGAGTGCCTATCCGGATGCAGAAATCGGCTTTCTGACGGCATCGTGGTCTCATGCGGTGGTCCGCAATCATCCGGGAGTGGCGCATACTCACTGTGTCGATCATTGGAGAATGAACCGGCAGGACCTGAGCTTCGGTCAAAAACGCCTTCGGTACTGGCGAACCCGGCAACAGGCGCTCAAGGAGATCCGGGCGCGTTCCTATGACATGTCTTTTTCTTTGCATCCGTGGCGCGCCGACTTCTTGCCGCTTGCCTGGCAGGCCGCTATACCGGTGCGGGTCGCGTTCAGCAGCGGCTTATGGTCTCCCCTCGCAACCGCGGTCGCCAAGTACCCCGACGATAACGAGCCCATCCATCAGGGCGAGTGTCAGGCCAGGCTGCTGAGCCGAATTGGTATCGAGCAAAGCCACCTTCAGCGTCGGCGGTCGTCGCTGGCGCCAACCAGCCAAGAAGGCGCGCGGGAACTTCACGATTTCCTGGTGTGGGCCGGCGTTGACAGTGCCGGTTACAGCGTGATCCATATGGGAGCCGGAGTTCAAGCTAAGGAATTGCCCCTTTCGTTTTGGCGGGACGTCGCGTCTCGCCTCACGGTTGATCAGGCCGTTGTCTTCACGGGACGCGGCCCGCGAGAGTGCTCTAATGTCGCCCGTGTAATCGACGGATTGCCCCGTTGCTACAACGCATGTGACAAGCTTTCCTGGGACGGCTTTGTTGCCGCCGTCCGTCAGGCGGAT
>JALYIB010000429.1 GCA_030775965.1 Acidobacteriota bacterium
GTTCTCCAGGAACGATTCAAAGCCTTCCGCGCGCGCCACGCTCAGGAACGCTCGCCGCTTGGCGTCGGCATCCAGAGTCCAGGGTCGTTCCAAATTTTTGATAAACCACTGCCGCTCCGCCGGATTCTCGCAGTGCATGAACTCGACGCCCATCTTGCCGGCGTAGGCCGCCCGCAACCGGTCCAGCAGCTCGCGCAGCGTCACCACGCCGAACGAATCGGCTTGAAAGCTGCGATCCAGATCCCAGATAGTGAGACCGTGCGCCGCAGGCTCCAGCTCCGTATGCGGAGGACGCGGCACGCCCAGCGGATCGATGTCGGCAGCCAGATGTCCCCGCCCGCGCCAGGCTTGAATCAGCCGCGTCACCGCCGCCTGCTTGACGGGATCGGACTCGACGCTCGCCGCCCCAGCCTTATCCACTTCCCAACGAACCGGCTGTGACGCCACGCCGAGATCCGCGTAAATCTTCTCGTAGAACTCGTCTTCGCCTTCGAGCAGCGCCTGCATCCGCGCCAGAAACAGTCCCGACTCAGCGCCCTGAATCACGCGGTGATCGTAAGTGCAAGTCACCGTCATCACTTTGCTCAATCCCAGCGACGTGCGCACATCTTCCGCCACGCCGCGAAACTCCGGCGGATAATCGATCGCGCCCGTGGCGATAATCGCGCCCTGCCCAGGCATCAGCCGCGGGACGCTGCCCACCGTGCCCACCATCCCCGGATTCGTGAGCGAAATCGTGGTGCCTTCAAAATCGGCGACAGTCAACTTATTGCCCCGCGCCCGCGTCACGATGTCGTCATACGCGCTCAAGAACTGCCCGAAGCTCATCGCCTCCGCCTTCTTGATCGACGGCACTTTGAGAGACCGCGCCCCGTCCTTGCCCGCGACATCCACAGCCAGCCCGATATTCACATGCCCGCGCCGCACCCGCAGCGACTCCCCGCCGCTGCTCGAAAACGCATCGTTCAACGCCGGAACTTTTTCGAGAGCCCGCACAATGGCCCACGCCACCAAGTGAGTGTAGGAAAGCTTGCTCAGCCCCTGTTGCGTGCGATGCGCATTGATCGCCCGCCGGTTTTCGTCCATCACCTTCACCGGCAGCACGCGCAAACTGGTTGCGGTCGGAACCGTCAAACTCGCCGCCATGTTCTCCGCGATCTTCAGCGCGGGACCACGCAGCGGCAACCCCTGATCGTCCTGCCCCAGCGCAACCGGAGCCGCCGCCGGAGCAGCCAGCGCCCGCGGCTCGTCCACAATCGGTTCAATCGTAACGGTATTGCCGTTCGCCGCCAACCCGTCGGTTTCAAAAACCTGTTTCCACCCGGAATCTACGGTTTTGCGGTCGTAAAGATACTGATGATACAGCTCGTCTTCGAGCCAACTGTTTACACTCGGGGCGCTAGGTTCAGACATCGGGGCTTGTATTTACCATAATAACTGATGCTTAAAGCGCTCATCTTCTCCGATATTCACAACGACAAAGCCACGCTCGAACGACTGATGGCGATTGAAGCCGACGCCTATTTCGCCGCCGGCGACCTGGTGAGTTGGGCCCGCGGCCTGGACAAAATGGGTGAAGTCATGCGCCCCCGCCGCGAGCGCGTCTACGTCCTGCCCGGCAACCACGAATCCGCCGCCGGCATCCGGAAATTCTGCGAGCGCTTCGGCTTCGTCGATTTCCATGGCGCGATGGCCCAGATCGGCGGCGTGCGTTTCGCCGGCCTGGGCTACTCGACGATCACTCCCTTCCACACCCCCGGCGAATATGAAGAAGATGAAATCGCCCAGCGTCTCAAAAAGTTCACCGCCTGGAAACCACAAGTGCTGATCTGCCACTCCCCGCCATTAAACACCCCGCTCGACCGCATCCGAGAAGGACTCCACGGCGGCAGCCGCGCCGTGCGCGAATTCATCGAGCAGCAGCAGCCTGAACATTTTTTCTGCGGACACATTCATGAGGCCCAAGGAGCGGTAATCCAGTTAGGTGCAACCCGGGCGATGAACGTGGGCAAGAAAGGATATCTGCTGGAGCTGTAGCGGGCCGGTCACTCGACCGCCGCAAGTTCGCGCGGACTGACCGGATCCCGTTTGCGCTACGCTTAAGTCATGGGTGCGACCCGCAGTCCGGCGGCGACAGGGCTTCCCGAGCAGTCCTTCCAACTGGACCATCCCAGCTCCGAAGTAATTTGGCAGCGCGCCGTCGAAGTTTTCGGCAGTGAGGACCTGGCGCGGAATTGGATGGACACGCCCCTTGCCATTCTTGGCCATTCCACTCCGCGGCAGTTTTCTTCCTCTGGCGACGCCGCCAAGCAGCGTGAGATCCTCACGATCCTGGGCCGGATCGATTACGGGATGTTCAGTTAGCGGATGCGGATCTTCCGGCTGCACGGCCGGCAACGCGCCGCCTCCGACTACAGCGGATCTTTGCGCTTCGCAAGCCGTTGGAATCCGGCCGGGACGCCGGTGCTTTACGCCTCCACCGCTCTGTCGCTGGCGTGTCTTGAATTGCTGGTCCATGTAGGTCCGGACCAGATCCCTTTGAACTACATTTACACCGCCGCTGAAATTCCGCTGGATCCGGCCGCGCATGATTTCCGCGGCAGTCTGCGGGACTCAGAGGCCACGCGGCGCTACGGGCACGGGTGGGCAACCTCGCAAAAGTCTCTGGCGATCTATGTTCCCTCTGTAATTATTCCCGTCGAATTTAATGTGTTGCTGAACCCGATCCACGCCGCGTTTCAAACCGTGAAGTGGGATGACCCTAAACCGTTTGCGTTCGATCCGCGACTGCTGCGAGGGTCGAGTGCGGTTCTTTAGCCGCCGCAGCTGCCTTCTCATAAGACAGCACAGCAAAGAACAGTAGCAGCGACGCCGAGGAAACCACTGCCCACGGCTTATCGGCCAGCGCAAACAAGAACGGCAGTGGAGTAGCCAGCAGCGTCGCCGCGATCTTCGAAGCCGGCCGCTGGGAGTGGAAAATCGTAAGCCAGATCGGCAGCAGTAACAGCGTCGCGTCGTATCCATAAACGTGCGGCACAATCAGCTCCGAAGCCACCGCCGTCACCGCAAACATGCGCCACAAAGGCGCCTCGCGAACCGTCCACACGAACACAGCGATTATGCTGGCGATCCACAGCAAGTTGAATGCGGGCGAAGCGATTCCCAAATTCGCCGCGAACCCTTGATAACTGATCATCAACTCGGGCGATGGCGAGAGACGCTCGATATTTTTGTTGGTGAGAAGAGCGATGTAAGTTCGGATGGCGCCCCAACCGCCCAGCGCGACGCAGGTCGCAAATTCGGCCGTCCCGGCAAGAGCGAAGCCGGCCAGCGCTCGCCAGCGCCTTTGCACCAGCAAGGCCACCGGCCACAAGAGGACCAGGTGAAACTTCCACAGCAATAAACCCAGGACCAAACCGCTCGCGAACGAGCGCCCGCGTTCGGCCAGAGTGAAGGCCGCAATGAATATGACCAGCAACAGGACGCAGTCCTGGCCCGTAGCGATTCCCAACGGAGCAGGCAGGAACAAGGCGGCGAAAACCAAGGCGTCCGAACCGAACTTGCGCCAGGCCCAGCCCCAGCTAGCCAGAAGCAAAGCGCATTGCAGGGCGATCCATACTGCAAACGCGGCAGTGTAGGGAAGCAGGGCCAGGGGCGCCAGAATGGCCGCGTAAAATCCCGGCCGTACGAAAGGAACCAGGGCCGTGAGCTGCGGAACAATCTGCCGCTCGCGGGCCAATTGCACCACCGGATCGTGCAGTTCAGCGAAGTGTCCGGTGAGCGCAAGGGAGGCGCCTGTATATAGGTTCAGGAAATCATGGGCGCGCGCGCCGGCCAGCGTCCGCGAGCCCAGCATGATCCAGAATACGCATAAGCCCGTTACCACGATGCCTGAACTCCAGGAAATCTTCCGCATCGTTATTCCTATCGTCCGAAAGCGTCCGCTCCTGCAGGCGACGGCCTGCGAAGTTACTATCGCCGCTTGCTAAACTGAAATCGAATGACCCTCGACGAACTGGAAAGAGAATACGTTACGCTCCGCCAGCAGGCAGACGCTGTGCGGAGCTATCTTTGACGCCCCCGCGCGCAAGTCCCAGCTAGCC
>JALYIB010000430.1 GCA_030775965.1 Acidobacteriota bacterium
GCTCATGAACGACGACCATTCTGAACCTCTTTTGCTGTCTCCGCCGGATCCGGCGGCGCCTGTGAAGGTGGTGACGAGGAGTCCGCCACCGGCTCCGCAGCGGCGGCGCTGACCATTACGCCGATGATGTGCTCGAAGCTGCTGAAGCATAAGCCGGAGCAGAAGCAGGGGCGCTTTTATCAAGCCTCCGAGCGGGGATTTCAGGCGGTGATTGATTTTTATGCGCGGACTTTGCAGTTCGTGCTGCGCTTTCAGGGCACGACTTTGCTGGTGGCGGTGGCGACGCTGGCGCTGACGGTTTTTCTGTTCATCGTCATTCCCAAGGGATTCTTTCCGATTCAGGATGCCGGGGTTATCCAAGGTGTCTCGGAGGCGGCGCAGTCGATTTCATTTCCGGAGATGTCGAACGAGCAGCAGCAACTATCCAAGATCATTTTGCAGGACCCGGATGTGGATAATCTCTCCTCCTTTATAGGCGTCGATGGGACCAATACCACGCTGAACAGCGGGCGCATTCTGATCAACCTGAAGCCGCTGAGCGTGCGCAAGAGCAGCGCCAGCGACGTGATCCGGCGCTTGCAGCCGAAGCTGGCGCAGCGGCTGACGTTTCTATCCATGCAAGCGCGCGGCGGGGCTGCCTGGCCTTGCTTCGTTCTCCCGAATGTATTATTATTCATTCAGTTGAATAAACATTCACTCGGGAGTTCGCCCATGGCCGCGCCGGTTCGCAAATTCGCTCAGCCGATCGCCAAGCATCTGCTTTCCGATCTCGATCTATCGGTGGAAGCGCTGCGTGAGTTGCTGGATCTGGCGGGGCAAATGAAGCGCGCGCCTACGCGGTTTGCGAAGACGCTGGCGGGGCGCTACCTGAGTTTGCTGTTTGAAAAGCCGTCGCTGCGGACGCGGCTGACTTTTGAGCTGGCGATCAAGCAACTGGGCGGGGATGCCGTGAATTACGCCGGGCCCATTGGGGAGCGCGAGCCGGTGAAGGACGTCGCGCGGAATCTGGAGCGCTGGACGCAGGGGATTGTGGCGCGGGTGTTTGCCCAGTCGACCATTGAAGAGCTGGCGAAGTGGTCGCACGTGCCCGTGATCAATGCTCTGAGCGATCGCTATCATCCATGCCAGATTTTGGCCGACATGCTGACGTTGCAGGAGCGCTTTGGAAAGATCGAGGGGCTGAAGCTCGCATTTGTCGGCGATGGGAATAATGTCGCGCACTCTTTGATGCTGACGGCGGGACGGTTGGGCATTGAGGTCGCGATCGCGACGCCGCCGGGGTATGGGCCGGATGCGGGGATCGTCGCGCAGGCGAGTGAAATGGGTTCCATCACGGTGACTGAGGACGTGGCGGAAGCGCTGGATGGAGCCGATGCGGTGTATACAGATGTCTGGACCAGCATGGGGCAGGAAGCGGAATCGGCCGAGCGCCAAAGGGCGTTTGCGCCGTATCAGGTGAACGCCGAGCTGTTCGCGAGGGCCAAGCCCGAGGCTATTTTTCTGCACTGCCTTCCCGCTAAGCGCGGCGAAGAGGTCACGGATCAAGTTATGGAATCGCCGCGCTCGGCGGTGTTCGATCAGGCGGAAAATCGCTTGCATGCCCAGAAGGCGCTGCTGGCGATGCTGCTCCGTTAACGCATTTCTCTTTATGAATCAACCTAAGAAAGTTGCACTCGCCTATTCAGGCGGTCTTGACACGTCCATCATTATTCCGTGGCTAAAGGAGAACTACGGCTGCGAGGTGGTGGCGGTTTGCGGCGATATCGGCCAGGGAGGCGGCGAACTAAAAGGCCTGGAGGCCAAGGCTCGCAAGACGGGGGCGTCGGAAGTTTATGTCGCCGATATGCGGGAGGAGTTTCTCACGGATTACGTTTGGCCCATGGTGCGCGCGGGGGCGGAGTACGAGCACAAGTATTTGCTGGGCACTTCCATCGCGCGGCCGTTGCTGGCTAAGAAGCAGGTCGAGGTCGCGCTCAAGACTGGATGCGATGCGCTGGCGCATGGCTGCACGGGGAAGGGCAACGATCAGGTTCGGTTTGAGCTGACTTATAAGGCGCTGGCTCCGCAGTTGCCGGTGATTGCTCCGTGGCGCGAGTGGGATATTGTTTCGCGCGAGGACGCTATCGAGTACGCAGCGAAACATAAAGTTCCGATTTCGCAGACTACGAAGAAGATTTACAGCCGGGATCGGAATATCTGGCACATTTCGCACGAGGGCGGGGCGCTGGAAGATCCCAAGAATGCGGCGCCGGAAGAAATTTGGATGTTGACGCGGAATCCGCAGGATGCTCCGGCTAAGCCTGAGGACGTGACGATCGGGTTCAAAGCGGGGACGCCGGTTTCGGTCAACGGCAAGAGGATGCCGGCCGTCGCGCTGCTGGAGGAACTGAACCGCATTGGCGGTAAGCATGGCGTGGGGCGCGTGGATCTGGTGGAGAATCGTTACGTCGGGATGAAGTCGCGGGGGTGTTATGAGACTCCGGGTGGGACGCTGATCATGGCGGCGCATCGCGAGATTGAATCGCTGACGCTGGACCGGAGTTTGGCGCATTACAAGCAGGCGCTGGCTCTCGATTACGCGGATCTGGTTTACGCGGGGCTGTGGTTTACGCCGCTGCGGGAATCGCTGGATGCGTTCTTTACGAAGGCCACTGAGGACAACACGGGCGAGGTGACGCTGCGGTTGTACAAGGGTGGGTTTCAGCCGGTCAGCCGCAAGTCTCCGAATTCTTTGTATTCGCTCGATATCGCTAGCTTCACGATGGGCGCGGAGTACGATCAGAAGGACGCGCGCGGGTTCATCAACCTTATTGGACTGCCCATGCAGGTGCGGGCGTCCCTTAAGAACGCCAAAAAAGCGAAGAAGAAATGAAACTTTGGGGCGGGCGGTTCGAAGAAGGGCCGTCGGAAGTTTTCGAGCGTTTTTCGGGATCGCTGCATTTTGACCGGCGTTTGATCCACGCGGATATTCAGGGCTCGCAGGCGTTTGCGCGGGCTCTGGAGAGCGTGGGGATTTTGACGCCTACGGAGCGGGGACAGTTAGTTGCGGCGTTCGATCAACTGGCGGCGGATGCCGCGGAGCCTGGGTTTTATGAGGGCGCGAACGACGAAGACGTGCATACGCTGGTGATCCGCAAGCTGGGTGAGAAGGTGGGGGCGCTGTCGGGGAAAATTCATACGGGGCGCAGCCGCAATGAGCAGGTTTCGCTCGATGTCAGGCTGTGGCTGCGCGGGGAGATCGATCGGGCGCTGGAGTTGGTGGCGGGGCTGATGCGGGCGCTGCTCGATTGCGCTTTGCGCGATCCGGCGGCGGTGGTTCCGGGCTATACCCATCTGCGGCGCGCGCAGCCGGTTTTGTGGGCGCATTATTTACTGGCTTACTTCGAAATGTTCGCGCGGGATTTCGAGCGGCTGCAGCAGGCTCGGGCACGGGTAAACGTTTTGCCGCTGGGGAGTGGGGCGCTGGCGGGGAGCGGGTTTCCTTTCGATCGCGAGGCTATTGCGCGGGATCTGGGGTTTGCTGCGATTACAAAGAACAGCATGGATGTTTCGGGGGATCGCGATTTTGCCCTCGACTTTTTGTATGCGGCTTCTACTGCGATGCTGCATTTGAGCCGGCTCTCTGAAGATTGGATCCTCTATTCGAGCGAAGAGTTTGGGTGGCTGGAGTTGGGGGATGGGGTCACCAGCGGATCGAGTCTAATGCCGCAGAAGAAGAATCCGGATTCGCTGGAATTGATTCGCGGGAAGTTTGGGCGGGTTTTTGGGAGCTTGAATTCGCTGTTTGTGATTATGAAGGGTCTGCCGATGACTTACAACCGTGACATGCAGGAGGACAAAGAACCTTTATTCGATGCGGCGGATCAGTTGTGCGGGTCGCTGGCGATGGCGCGCGAGGTGGTGGCTACGGCGAGGCTGCGGCCGGAGCGGCCGGCGCAGGCGGCGGAGGAAAGCTGGGTGGTGGCTACGGATTTGGCGGAGGCACTGGCGCGTAGTGGGACGCCGTTTCATCAGGCGCATCAGATTGCGGGGCGGCTAGTGCTGGAGAGTGTGCGCAACGGGAAGAAGCCTTCCGATTGGGACGCGGCATCGCTGAAGGCGTTTGCGCCGGAGTTTACGGCCGAGTGCGCGGCGGTTTTGAATCCTTCAGAGGGAATGAAGACGCGGGAGATTGCTGGCGGGACGGGGCCGGCTCATGTAAAAGCCGCGCTGGATGCGGCGGCGGCGCGTTTGAAAACGCTTCACGCATGAATAAGAGTTACCGGCAGAGCCAGATTCTCAAGCTGATTCGTGGGCGGAATCTGCATACTCAGGACGAACTGGCGCGGGCGCTGCGGGCGCTGAAGATTCCGGCTACGCAGGTTACGCTGTCGCGGGATATTCGGGAACTGGGGCTGGTGAAGACGGCTGCTGGGTATTCGCCGGGGGGCGGGGAGGCGGTGGCGGCTGCGGGTCCGGATGTGGGGGCGCTGGCGCGGGAGGTGCTGCGGGATATTCGGCAGGCTCAGAATTTATTGGTATTGAGGACGCCGGCGGGGAATGCGAATGCGCTGGCGGCGGCGCTCGATCAGGCGGATTGGCCGGAGGTCACGGGGACGATTGCGGGGGATGACACGGTGTTGGTGGTGGCGCCGGACGTTAAGACGGCTGACGTGTTGCGGGCTAAATTCCTTCGATTCTTGCGTTAAAAAATAGGGACGGAGCCTGATTTGTTGACGGGGCACGGGCGAAATCAGGCTCCGTCCCTATTTTTTGTAGTGGGCGGTTACTTTTGTGTGGACGCCTCCTCGGGGGAGGAAGTCGCCGATGAGCGTCGCGGTTATTGGTTTCGCATATTTCACTATGTCGGCTAGCATTCGGTTTACTGCGTTTTCCTGGAAGATTCCTAGGTTTCGGTAGGCTAGGGTGTACAT
>JALYIB010000431.1 GCA_030775965.1 Acidobacteriota bacterium
GCCGTGGAGGGGGCGGGTCCGACGACGACTCCGCTTGACAGGCGCACGTCGCGCACGCGCAGCCGGGGGGTGCTGGGGGGCACGGCCCACACTTCCGTGAATTGATTCACTCCGCCGCTCTGATAGGTAACGTTGTACTGTGCTCCGGCAGAAGCTGTCGTCGTGGGTACTAACTGGACGCGCAGGACCCCGTTGACGATAGGCACCGTGAGGTTCGCGGTGGCGATGTTAGAGGTGTCGCCCGCGAGGAAGCTGCTCCAAGCGATGAACATGGTGCCGCTAAAGCGGGTCCCATCGGCGCGATAAAGAATATCTTGGATCGTGGTGAGCGCGGGCTGCGCCTGCGCCAATCCTGTCGCCGCTAACAGCAGCACGATCAACCGTCTAAGAAAAAGCATGACTCGCCTCCCAGTCGCCCGCCAGTTTAGGGAAAGCTGCGGAAGGAAGGCGGAGTTTAAACTGCTATGTGCGTGATTTCACGCTGAGCGAATCACTTCGACGCCAAGGTACGGGCGCAAAGCTTCGGGTACGACGACGCTGCCGTCGGCTTGCTGGTAATTTTCGAGGATCGCCAGCCAGGTGCGGCCGACGGCGAGTCCGCTGCCGTTGAGGGTGTGGACGAAGTCGGCTTTGCCGCTGCCGGATTTGGACTTGATCGATGCGCGGCGGGCTTGATAGGCCTCGAAGTTGGAGCAAGACGAGATTTCTTTGTAAGCGTTCTGGCCGGGGAGCCAGACTTCGATGTCGTAGGTCTTGGCTGAGGTGGCGCTCATATCGCCGGTGCAGAGAACTACGGTGCGGTAGGCGAGCCCGAGGCGCTGCAGGATGTCTTCGGCGTCAAGCGTGAGGGCTTCGAGTTCGATGTAGCTGGTTTCAGGCGGCGCGAAGTTCACTAGTTCGACCTTCTGGAACTGGTGTTGGCGGATGATGCCGCGGACATCACGGCCATAAGATCCGGCCTCACTACGAAAACACGGGGTGTAGGCGCAGAGTTTGATGGGGAGCTTGTCGAAGTCCAGTGTTTCGTCGCGAAAGAGATTGGTTACGGGGACTTCGGCGGTGGGGATCAGATAGTAATCGGTGTTCTGGACTTTGAATAGGTCGGCTTCGAATTTCGGGAGTTGGCCGGTGCCGTAGAAGCTGGCGGTGTTGGCCAGGAAGGGCGGCAGCACTTCGGTGTAGCCGTGGTGCTTAGTGTGGACGTCCAGCATGAAATTGATGAGCGCGCGTTCGAGCTTGGCGCCGAGACCCCAGTAGACAGCGAAGCGCGCACCGGTGATTTTGGAAGCGCGCTCGAAATCGAGGATGCCGAGGGCGGGGCCCAGGTCCCAATGGGGTTGCGGGGTGAAAGAAAACGCGGGGGGCGTACCCCAGCGGCGCACTTCTACGTTATCGCCGGCGCTTTTGCCGGTGGGCACGGACGCGTGCGGAGTGTTGGGGACGCCGGCCAGCAACTGGCGGTATTTTTCGTCGAGTTCTTTGGCGCGTTCGTCGAGAGCGGTGGCGCGGTCGCCCATTTCGCGGACTTTTTGCTGGCGTTCCGCTGCGTCCTGGCCGGCTTTGATGAGCTTGCCGATTTCCTGCGATTCCGATTTGCGCTGGGCTTTGAGCTGTTCGGACTCGGTGAGCGCGGCGCGGCGCTCGGCGTCGAGTTGGCGGAACGCTTCGACGTCGAGCGTGAAGCCACGATCCGCCAGTCTCAGGGCGATCGAGTCTAGATTCTGGCGGAAGATGGAGAGATCGTACACGCGTCTGGCGTTGGCCTGCGTCTAGCGCTCGGCGATGGGGACCCAGGGTTGGCCCACCGCGGTGCCGATGTAATCCGCGCGCGGGCGGATTAAACGGTTGTTGCGATATTGTTCGAGCACGTGCGCGGTCCAGCCGGACATGCGGCTGACGGCAAAGATGGGCGTGAATAAATCGATGGGAATCCCGAGCGAATAGTAGGTGGAGGCGGAGTAGAAGTCCACGTTCGCATTCAGATTCTTGGTTTCTTTCATGTATTTCTCGATCCGGCTCGAAGTCAGATAGAGATCCACGTGGCCGGTGCGCTTGCCCAGTTCCTC
>JALYIB010000432.1 GCA_030775965.1 Acidobacteriota bacterium
CGCATGTTCCATTCGCCCGGAGCAGCCGCGCCCCTGCCGGTGACTCAGCCAGTAGCGCCTCCCGCGCCGCCTCCGCCAGCCGGAGTGCCCTGCGCCGCGCCGCCGAGCGGTCCCGGCGAATACACGCGCCAGTTTTCAGCGCCCGCGCAGCTTACCTTCGGACAAACGTCACCGAATCCCGCCGCGCCGCCCGCCCCCAACTTTCAAGCCTACGCTCCTCCCGCGATGGCGCAGCCAGCCCTGCCCAATATGGCGCAGGCCCCCCTGCCGCCGAAGAAATCGAACCTGGTTTTGATCCTCGGCATTGTGGGAGTTGTCGTGGTCATCGCACTGCTCGCGGGATTCTTCGTCATGCGCCCCCACTAAATTACCGGGCAAGCGCCGGTAGAGTGGTAAAGGTATGCGCCACCGGGATGCGGATTCCCAAAGCGCCCATCTGCGTACCGGCTGGCTTGTCGAACTCGATCGTCCCACGAATGTTGCCGGTGGACGGATATTTATCCGCCAGCGTGAAGGAAAGATGCCCGTTGGCGGCCAGCGAAATGCTATCGGTGGCGATCTGCGCACCGCTGCTATCGCGAACCACCACCGGAATATTCACCGCTTGCGCCGAGACGCTATTGATGGCAATGCCGGTGGCCGTATTGCCGGTGTTGTCGAAAGCAATGACATAAGCGCTGGCCGTGCGGCTTTCGAGCGGCACCACGGCTTCCTGGCCGTTGGGATTGTAGCGGAAGATCACAAACCCGCCGATGTTGCCGTCCGTCGTCAGTTGCGCCGAACCAATCGTTGGGGCTGGATCGGACAGCGGCGCCGCACTCTGCACGAGCAGCGTCGCCCCGGCCGGAAGCAAGCGGTCGACAGTGGCCGAAACCGACGTGGTCCCGGCCGCCACTTGCGGAAAGCTCAGCGGCAAGGATAGCGGACTCCCGGTGTCGGCGAGGAACTTCAGGTGAGCCGTCGCCGCGCTGGTCCCGGTGTTGACCAGCACAAAAGTAGTTTGCCAGCCGTTGCCCGTCGTGAGGTGCGCAATGGAGCCGCCCGTGACGCCGACGCTCGCCAGCGCCGGAACGGTGGTGAGCGTAGTGCTCCCGCCCAGCGGCGTCGTGCGGATACCCAGCACGGCAATCCGACCTCCCGCCGGGGTGTCAAACTCAATGGTCCCGCGCAGGTTCGCGGTGCCCGGATATTGCGTCGACACCACGAAGGAAGTGTGCCCGTTGCCGGGGAGCGCGATGGTCGTGCCCGCGGCGCTGATCACCGCGCCGGTATCGTCGCGGATCACGATGGGAATGACGGCAGCCAGCGCCGAAACGTTTTCGACGGCCACGGCCAGCACCACGCCGCCGGTATTGTCGAAGGCCAGCAGGTAAGAGCTCGCATTGCGGGTTTCGATCGGCACCACCGCTTCCTGCGCGCTGGGAATCAAGTGGAAGATCGCGAAGCCGTCGACCGCGCCGGTGGCCGCCAGTTGCGCCGAGCCCACTTGCACCGGAGGCGTCTGCGCCCCCGCCGTGTCGAGGATCAACGAGGCGTTGGCGTTGAGGCTGCGGTCGAGCGATGCCGCCAGCAGCGGTCCCGAGCCCGCCGGTTGCTGGGGAAACGCCAGCGGCAGCGTGAGCGCGCCGCTGGGATCGCCAAACAAGCTCAAGCGCGCTACAACCGGCGCCGCGCTTTGGTTCACCAGCGTGAACGCCGTGGTCCAGTTTTCCTCCGCCGCGAGATGCGGCATGGAGCCAATGAAGTTCATGCCGGCAATCGCGGCCCCCTGCTGCTCGACAGTGAAGGCCACGCCCGCCACCGTAAAGGTAGCCGAGCGATCCGCTCCGGCATTCGTCTGCACTTGATACAGAACCGGCCCGCTGCCGGTGCCGGCGATCGAACCCGGAAAGCTGATCCAGGACGGCGCGCCCGAAACGCTCCAGGCGCAGCCCGCCGCCGCGATCACGCCCACGTTCGCGCTGCCGCCGCTGCCCGTGAAAGCTTGACCGCCGGCATTCAGCGTATTGGTGCAGGCCACCGAATTCTGCGTCAAAAAGGTTCCCGATGCCGAAGTGTAAGTCACGCCCGGGGGCAGCGTCAGCGTGACCGCGCCGGTGTGGCTGTAATCGCAAGTAGCCGATTGGCACTGCAGCGCGAGTTGCGCCACCAGGTTCGCCGTGGGATTGGCGCCGACTAGCGACAGAACTCCGTTGAACACGAAACTGCTACCGGTTTGAGAAGGAATGTTAAAAGAGTTCCAGCCGCCGTTTTGCACCACCTGCGCCGGCGGACTGTCCTGCGTAAAGTAATGCCACCAGATGATGCCGTTGCCGAAGCTCATGTAAGCGGTAAGGCCGTTATAGGCCTGTGAGTTTCCCAGCAGCGCAAACGTGCCGTTCAACTGGAAGGAAATTCCAATGTTGGTTACCGTCGAACTGTTAGCCCCGGGTACGTGAAAGGTCAGAAAATCCGACATCGTGGCCATGGCGCCAGCCGAGCTAACCGTCGCGCCCGTGGGGCTGCCATTGGCCAGAACCCCCAGCGTCCCCGCGCCTAAATTCGCGCTGGCGAAGGCCGAGGCGGTGCCTGCGACGCTGGGGTCGGTGGCCACAATCTGTCCCGTCGCCTGCGTCAATTGCGGCGTGTTGGCCACGTTGCTGGAGGTGATGGTCGCGCCGGCGGCCTGGGTGATGGATTGGCTCGCCACCGTGCCGTCGTATTTCACATATCCGTTGGTCGAGGCGGCGGCGGAGGCCTGGGCGTAAGTGGTGACGCTGAATTGCCCCAGCGCGGTCGCTTCCAGGCACACAGCGAGGGCAAGTACACACGAAATCGTGACAAGTTTATTCATAAAATTGGGAGAGAGACAGGCAGAGCAAGCGTCGCTGGCCTCTAGGTCAAATCAACTATCGCCGGGAAAAGATTTTTCCTGCTACCAGAAAATGTCCCGATGAGATGTGAGGAAAATCCGATTGGCTCCCTGCCTGGGGAATAGTGGTATAGAGTCGGCTGACACGCAAACCGCTTCGCGGCGAGATCTGCGCTTGTCTGCCGCCGTCGTTATACTGGTGAACTGTGAATAAATGTGTGGCGAGTTCGGACGCGGCGGTGGCCGACGTCGCCGATGGCGCGAGCATCATGATCGGCGGCTTCGGGATGTGCGGCGTGCCCGAGAACCTGATCGGCGCGCTGGTCCGCAAGAAGGTGACCGGCTTGCATACCATTGCCAACAACGGCGGCAGCGACGGCTACGGGATCGGATTGATGCTGGAGGCCGGGATGATCGCTTCGCACGTAGGGAGCTACGTGGGTGAAAACCGGCGGCTGGAAGAAATGATGTTGAGCGGCCAACTCAACGTGAAACTGGTTCCGCAAGGGACGCTGGCGGAGCGGATCCGCGCGGGCGGCGCGGGCATCCCCGCGTTCTTTACGCCCACCGGCGTGGGCACGGTGGTGGCGGAGGGCAAAGAAATGCGTGAGTTCGACGGCCGCGCGTATCTGCTGGAGCGCGCTCTCACGGCCGACTTCGCGCTGGTGAAAGCCTGGAAAGGCGACCGCATGGGCAACCTGATCTATCGCAAGACCGCGCGCAATTTTAATCCCATGATGGCCAGCGCCGCCAAAATCACCATCGCCGAAGTGGAGCATCTGGTGGAACCGGGCGAGCTTGACCCGGAACAAATCGTGACGCCGGGAATTTATGTGCAACGCGTGGTGGTCGGAGAACACTTTGAGAGGCGCATCGAAAAACGCACGGTCCGGCCGAGGTCCGCGTGACCGGGCTCATGACTGACCAGCAAAAGCGCGAGCGCATTGCCCGCCGCGTGGCGCGGGAGCTGCGCGACGGTTTCTACGTCAACCTGGGGATCGGCATCCCCACCATGGTTTCAAACTACGTGCCGGCGGGCATCGACGTGGTGCTGCAATCGGAAAACGGCATGCTGGGCGTGGGCCCGTATCCGCTCGCAGGCGAAGAGGACTGCGACCTTATTAATGCGGGCAAGGAAACCGTGAGCGAAGTGGCGGGCACGGCCTACATTTCGAGCGCGGAATCTTTCGCCATGATTCGCGGGCGGCACATCGACTTGAGCGTGCTGGGGGCGATGGAAGTGGACGAGAAGGGCGATCTGGCGAACTGGATGATCCCCGGCAAGATGGTCAAAGGCATGGGCGGCGCGATGGATTTAGTGGCCAGCGCGCGGCGCGTGATCGTGGCGATGGAACACACCACCAAGAAGGGCGCCGCGAAGATCCTGACCAAGTGTACGCTGCCGATTACAGGTCTCAAAGTGGTGGACATGATCGTCACGGAACTGGCCGTGATTCAAGTGACTCCCGAGGGGCTGGTGCTGCAGGAGATCGCGCTCGATCGTAGCGTAGACGAAGTGGTGAAAGCCACCGCCGCGAGGTTGATCGTGCGCGGGACGCCGAAGGAGATGCTGCAGTGACCGCGCGCCACGCGGTGGCGGATGGCCGCGTGGCGCGCGCCGGCCTGGCGCTCGCCGAGTGGAGCGAGAAATGGTTTCCCGATCCGCTGGTGTTCGCTTTCCTGGGCGTGCTGGCGGTGTACGCGTTGGGCATCGCCGCGGGCGAGAGTCCGCTAAAGCTGGGGCTCGAAGCCGGCAAGAATTTTTGGACGCTGGCGCCGTTCACCATGCAGATGGCGATGATCATCATCGGCGGCTATGTGGTGGCGTCGACGCCGCTGGTCCGCCGCGGGATTCACTGGCTGGCGGGCGTTCCCAGGACGCCGCGCGGCGCGATCACGCTGGTGGCGCTGGTGGCGACCACGAGTTCACTGATCTCGTGGGGGCTCAGCCCCATCCTCAGCGGATTTCTGGTGCGCGAGATGACGGGGCGCGTCAAAGGAATGGATTATCGCGCGGCCGGCGCGGCCGCCTATCTGGGCACGTGTTCGGTGTGGGCGCTGGGGCTGTCGTCGTCGGCGGCGATGTTGATGGCGACGAGATCCGCGCTGCCGCCGCCGCTGTTCGCGATCAGCGGATTGATTCCGCTTACGCAAACTTTGTTCCTGTGGCAAAGTATGGCGACGGCGGCTATCGTGATCGCGGTGTCGGTAGCGCTGGCGTATTTCTCAGCGCCGTCAGCGGAGAACGCGCGCACGGCGGAAAGCTACGGGCTGCGCTTCGAGCCGCGGGTCGAACGCGGTCAACGCCATAGCAAGCCGGGCGAGTGGCTGGAGTACAGTCCGGTGCTCAATTTATTCGTAGGCGCGTTGCTGCTGGCCTATTTGGTGAATGTATTCCGGACGTCGCCGCAAGGCGCGCTGGCGGCGCTCGATCTGAACATTTATAACCTGATGTTTCTCACGGTGGGGTTGCTGCTGCACGGGCGGCCGCGCAATTTCGTGCGCGCGGTGACGGAATCGATCCCGGCGACGGGCGGCGTGCTGATTCAATTTCCGTTTTACGCGATGATCTTCGGGATGATCGTGGGCACCGGACTTTCGGCGAAACTGGCGCACCTGTTCACGTCGGCGAGCACGCACGATAGCTTCGCGCTGCTGGCGGCGGGGTACTCGGCGGTGCTGGGATTGTTCATTCCGTCGGGCGGCAGCAAGTGGATTGTGGAAGCGCCGTATGTGCTCGAAGCCGCGATCGCGCATCGGGTGCATCTGGGATGGGTGGTGCAGATTTATAACGCGGCGGAGGCGCTGCCTAATTTGATCAATCCGTTCTGGATGCTGCCTCTGCTGGGAATTTTGCGGCTGAAGGCACGGGATCTGGTGGGCTACTCGACGTTATATTTGACGGTGCTGGTGCCGGTGGTATTTTTTCTATGCTGGTTCTTTGCGCGGACGATTGCGTTCGTCGCGCCCTTGAAATAGTGAGACCATGGCTGCGCGCGGTCTAATGGCTGACAAGTTTCTGGCGCGGGCTGGGGAGCTGCGCTAGGAGGACGCGATCGCCTGCAGGCGCGCCGTGAAGTGGAAGGCGCTGCCGCTGTGGCCGTCGCTGACCGCCCAAATTTCTCCGCCCATCATTTCGACCAATTGCGCGGATATGGCCAGGCCCAATCCCGTGCCGCCGAATTCGCGGCGGGAGGAGGCGTCGACTTGCGTAAAGGGCTCAAAGATGCGGCGCTGCTGATCGGCGGCAATGCCGATGCCGGTGTCGGTCACCTGGAAATGCAGCTTTTCAAAATTCTCCGGCGAGATTCTAACTTCGAGGCTCACTTCGCCGGCGGCGGTAAACTTAATGGCGTTGCCCAGCAGTATTTCGAGCACGCGCTTTAATAAGGCGGAGTCGCCCAGGAGGACTTCCGGAATTGCCGCGTGGACGCTGTAGTTAAGGCGCAGATTTTTCTCGCGCGCGGGCTGCACGAAGGCGCCGACGATGCTGGCGACCAGGTCGCGCAGCCAGAATTCCCTGGGGCGCAGCACCATTTTCCCGGCCTGAATTTTGGAAATGTCCAGAATGTCGCTAATGATCTGCATGAGCGTGGAGGCGGAACTCTTGACCAGGCCCAGGTATTCGCGCTGCTCGGGATTGAGATCGGATTCGAGAACCACTTCGGTGAGGCCGATGATGCCGTTCATGGGCGTGCGGAGTTCATGGCTCATGTTGGTCAGGAATTCGCTCTTGGCGCGGCTGGCGATTTCGGCCACCTGCTTGGCCAGAAGCAATTTCGACTCCGCTTCCTTGCGGGCGGTGATATCGACGCCGGAGCCGATAATGTTGGTAATAACGCCGTGCCGGTCGTAAAGCGGTCCGAACGTGGTATCGAGGACGATGTGCTGGCCGCCTTCGATGCGCGCCGTGAGTTCCTCGCGCACCGTTTCCCCGGCGGCGGCGCGGGCGATGAGGTCCTGAATACGCTCGCGTTCCCCGGCGCTATGCGTCATGACGGAGGTTTCCCAGGGCGCCTTGCCGAGCACGTCCTCGGGTTGGATTCCGGCGGCCAGCAAGGGGGCGCGATTGATGTCGATCAGCACGCCGTCGAGCGTGTACAGGCCGACGAAGCCTGGGAGCGATTCCAAGATGTCGCGCAGGCGCTTTTCGCTAGCGGCGAGTTTCTCTTCGTCCTGGCGGCATTGGGT
>JALYIB010000433.1 GCA_030775965.1 Acidobacteriota bacterium
CGATCGGGCCTTACGAGACTTACAACGACGACCTGCTGGGTTACAAAGCGGCGTTCGAGGCTTATGTCACGTTACGCGATGACAAAGAGACCGCGAAGCTGGGGAGCTTTGCGGGGCGGATGCAGGAGATTGAGAATAATCTGCCGCTGGATGCGAAATATAAGAATCCGAAGATCGGGGCGCTGGCGCCGATTCGGGCGGTGAACGAGGTTTTGGCTACGGGCGATGGGGCGCATGGAGTTCGGACGGCGGCTTTCAATCTGCCTAACGATGAGCGCATCGTGAAGGCGATGGGGTCGAAGCGAGTGATGCTGAAGAATATTCAGGAGGCCAAGTTTTCGAGGACTTTGCAGCCGATTGCGGGGCGTGTGCTATCGGCGGAGGATCGGAAGGACGTGAGCTTCGAGTGGTTCTTCACGCATATTCTGGCGCATGAGATGACGCATGGGATCGGGCCGCAAAATGGGGTGCGGCAGTCGTTGAAAGAACAGCATGCGGCGATTGAGGAAGCGAAGGCCGATGTGACGGGGCTGTTCATGTTGCAGTATTTGTTCGATCACAAGATGCTGCCGGCGGCGGAGCGTCCGCTGTACACTACGTTCCTGGCGTCGTCGTTCCGCACGCTGCGCTTTGGGGTGCATGAGGCGCATGGCAAGGGCATGGCGATGCAGGTGAATTACCTGATGGACAAGGGGGCGTTCGTCGCTAAGGCGGATGGGACGTTCGCGGTGGACTTCACTAAGGTCAAGGGCGCGGTGCGGGATCTGGTGCATGAGTTGCTGGATGTGGAGGCTACCGGGGATTACGCGCGCGCGAAGAAGATGCTGGATGAGTTGGGCGTCATTCGGCCGCCGATGGCGCGGGCGCTGGATAAGTTAAAAGACTTGCCGACGGATATCGAGCCTATTCGGCCTTCGCTGTAAGTTGGGCGTCGAACCAGGCCAGGTAGGGCTCAGAACCATCGACTACGGGGAGCGCGATCAACTCGGGGAGCTCGTAGGTGTGAAGTTTTTGGATTTCGGCGCGCAGGGCGGCGAAGAGATCGCGGCGCGACTTGACGATGAGCAGCCATTCGGAGGCGTCTTCCACTTTTTCGTTCCAGCGGTAGATGCTGCGGGCTTTGGGCAGGACGTTAACGCAGGCGGCTACTCGCTGTTCGACCAGGTGGCGCGCAAGTTTCTCGGCATGTTTTTCGGAATCGCAGGTGGTGAGGACTACGATCTTATCCGTCATTTTTTGGCGGTGCGACCTTTGGGCAGGGTGGCTAGCTTCTTCTTGACGGACTCGATTTCCTTGGCGTCGGTGGCCATCGCGACGAATTTTTCGTAGGACTCGCGGGCTCCGCTGAAGTCGCGTAGTTTTTCGTCGGCTCCGCCTAGGAGGAGGAGGGCTTCGGCGGAGGTGGGGTCCCACTTGCTGGCTTCTAGAAAGCGCCGCGCGGCGGCGCGGTAGTTGCCCTTTTTGAAATAGAAATTGCCGGCGGTGATGTTGCGGCTGGCTTCCAGGGGGTTGAACGAATACTCTTTGGGCTTGAGATCGGGGTCTTCTTCGGGGGGTTCTTGTTCCTGGGCTCCTGGAGGCGGTGGCGGGGCGGGAGGCTTAGGTTTGTCCTGGGCGGCGAGGGGGAGGGCCAAAAACAGGGTCAGTAAAACGGCGCGTGTCACAATTTAAGTGTAGAACCTTTCTTAGGACAGTCCGGTTCGGTATTACATGCCAGACCTTCGCGAAAGAGCCGCTGAACTGCCGTTGTTGCCGGGGGTGTACCTGTATAAGGACGCCTATGAGACGGTCATTTACGTCGGCAAGGCTAAGAACTTGCGCGCGCGGGTGCGGAGTTATTTTTCTGACGAGAGGCTGGCGGATTCGAAGACGGGGACGCTGATCAGCGAAGCGCGGGCCATCGATTTCATTCAGGTCGATAACGAAAAAGAGGCGCTGGCGCTGGAGAACAATCTCATCAAGCAGTGGAAGCCGCGCTATAATATCCTGCTGCGGGATGACAAGACCTATCCTTACATCAAGCTGACGGCGGAAAAGTATCCGCGGGTGTATGTGACGCGGCGGCTGCGCAAGGATGGGTCGAGTTACTTCGGGCCGTATTTTCCGGGGAATCTGGCGCACCGGCTGGTGCATTTTATTCATCGGCATTTCAAGATCCCCTCTTGCAAAGTGGATTTGACGCGGTTCCATTCGCATCCTTGTTTGGAATTTCATATTCATCGCTGCCTGGGGCCTTGTGTGCAGGCGTTGACCACTGACGCGGTTTACGCGGATGCGGTGCGGCAGGTGAGATTCTTCCTGGATGGGAGGCATCGGGATTTAGCGGATGAATTGCGCGTGCGGATGGAGGCGGCCAGCGGATTGATGCTCTACGAAGAGGCTGCCGCGCTGCACGCTTTGATAAAGACCGTGGAAGAGCACGGGGAGAAGCAGAAGATGGCTAGTGTCGAGGGGACCGACACTGACATCTTTGCCTACTATGCGGAGCCTCCGCTGGTGGCGGTTAATTTGTTTCACTTGCGGGGCGGGCATATCGTCGACCGGCGGGAATTTTTTTGGGAAGACCAGCGGGAGTTCGATCCGCCCGAGTTTTTCTCGTCGTTGATCAAGCAGGTTTATTTGGACGAGCCTTACATTCCTGCGTTCATGCACGTACCTGTTGACTTCGAGGATCGCGAGCCGCTGGAGGAGCTACTTTCGGAGCGGCGGGGGCGCAAGGTGGAGATTCAGACTCCGCAGCGTGGGCAGAAGAAGGCCATGCTGGTGCTGGTGGAATCGAATGCGAAGTACAGTTTCGAACAACGCTTCCGGGTGCTGAAGCCGTCCTCGCAAGCGATTCAGACAGCTCTGCAGGACGCGCTCGGTCTGGAAACGGCGCCGCAGCGGATCGAGTGCTTCGATATCTCGCACATTCAGGGCACGGACAAAGTGGCCAGCATGGTGGTATGGGAAAACGGGCGGATGAAGAAGTCGGACTACCGCAAGTTCATCATCAAGACGGTGGTTGGCAATGACGATTTTGCATCGATGCGCGAAGTAATTTCGCGGCGCTATGGGCGGTTGAAGGAAGAGAACTTGCCGCGTCCCGGACTGGTACTGGTCGACGGAGGGTTGGGGCAGTTGCACGCGGCGGCGGAGGCTCTGGAAGCGCTGGGGATTACCGATCAGCCGCTGGCTTCGATCGCCAAGCGCGACGAATGGATTTACGTTTACGGGCAGGAAGATGAACCCATCGTGCTGGATAAATTTTCGCCGGTGCTGCATCTGGTGCAGGAAGTTCGCGATGAAGCACATCGTTTTGCGGTGACGTTTCATCGCACGCGGCGGAATGCCAACCGGTTGCAGAGCGAGTTGGTGCAGATTCCGGGCATTGGGGAAAAGACGACGACGAAACTGCTGAAGCATTTTGGCAGCCTGGAACGGGTGCGTCTGGCGCCGGAGGAGGAACTGGTGCGGGTGGCCGGGCGGGCGGCGGCGCAAAAAATAAGGACGGGACTCACTGTAAAGTGATGGTGTCCCGTCCTATCCCATGAAAACGCTTCTTTTGAAAGAACCGGCTCTAGAACAGATCGCCAATCTCCTTGGCAGCCATGCGGGCTTCCAAGTGAATCAAACCTGCGTTGCCGCCTTGCGGGCTCAACACCGCTAAAACGGCCTTGTTGCCGGCGGCGTAGATGAACAAAGAAGCCTCATCGGCTTGAATGGCGACTTCGCCGAGATTCCCCGCGCCGATGCTGTCACTGATCTTTCGTCCCAGGGTGGACGCCGCGGCGGCCATGGCCGCCAGACGGTTGGGGTCCGACCCATTGGTGAGGGCGTGCGCGATGGGCAGTCCTTCGTTCGAGGCCAGTAAGACCCCTTTCAATTCCGGAATAGAGTTGCGCAGCCCTTCGAGGGCCGCCTTCAAAGCTTCGCCTTTTGCCATGCCGGTTTGTTCCTCCACAATATTCACTCGCTGAGTATGGATCGGAAAATAAGGAAAAAACTTTAGAGTAGGAGTAAGCGAGAGCTATGATGATCGCGACTAAGGTGATAGCAGGGAGCGCTTTAAGGCCCGGACCCGAGATCAAGACGATAAGTGCTTTACCGGAGAGAATGCTTAGACGCGACCCTTTAGTATCAGCCTAAAAGAGCCGATAAGTCTAAGGTATGCGGTGTCTCCAATGCGGGAAGGACCTTCCCCTCCTCAAACGTATGTCCGGGAGCGAGTTCTGCTCCGACGCACACCGCCGCGAGTATCAGAAGGAATACAGCGATCTTGCCCTAGGGCGGCTGCTGCAATCGAAGCCCCCGGGACTGCAAAATATTGCTGGTTTGAACGGGCCGCCCAGTGTACTTACGCCCATGCCGCCTGGGAATGGCCATTCGGCTGCGCCGTCGAGTGTCACCTTGCCTGCGATGCCGAAGCTGGAGGCGGTGGTGGCGCCAACTAAGACGGTGCCTGCTGCACCGCCGAGCGCTGCCAAGAAAACTGAAGCGCGAGCGGCGATCCCGCCGTCCTCCGCGGCGGCGCCGGCGAATAAGGTGGAACCCGATCCGGCGATTGCGAAGGCCGCGAGGGTTGATAAACCAGTTCCGGCGGACGTGCCGCTGTTGCTTCCGAGAAAGCTGGCGTTCGAGGAGGCGCGATCGCCGAGGCCGGGGGCGCCTTTTCATGACGCGAGTGTGACGACGGCGGCGTTGCGGGAGGCGCATCGGCTTCCGCTGGGACGCGCGGTGGTCGTTGCGGACGTAGCGATTCACGCGATTGAGCGGGAATTGGAACTGCGGGAGTTGGCGCGATCGGCGCCGCGGATGGAGTTGGATCTTCGGATTGCGGGTCCGGAAACTTTGGAATGGCAGCGGGAATTTCTGGCGATTCCGGTGATGGCGAGCCTGGCTCCGGAAGGCGCGGCGCCGTGGACGGCGGGGCAGAGGGAGTTTCCAGCCGCGCTAATTTCGTTGGGCAGTCTGGCTGGTTTCGGATTGTCGACGACTGGGTTTGAGGAGCCGAGCGCGGATGTTGGCGCGGCGGCAGCCACGGCAGCGGCGCCGGCGCGGATACCGACTGAAGCGCCCACGGTTGCAAGCGTTCCAATGGTTGAGGAACCGGGAGTGAGCGCTCCGACGGCCCCGGAGCCGGTGCTGGAACGGCTGCCGTTTACGGTGCAAGGAATCGCTGCGGGGCGGGCCAAGCCGGGGCAAGTATTCGGAGCAGCGCTGTTTGGCGAAAAGACCATCCAGGTGCCTCCGCCGAGCGGGTTGCCTTTGCGGCCGCTGATGGTGCTGGGACCGGCTGCGAGCGCGGCTGCGCCCGCGGCGGGGAAGAAATCTAAGAGTGACGTTCGCATTCTGCCGCGCGCGGCAGTCGAGCCAAGCTTGCCGGTGGTGACGGCGGAGCCGCCGGTTTCGGGAGAGGCGGATCGAGGGCTGCCGGAGCTTCGCTTTGAGTCAGGAGGAGGCGCTGGCGCTTCGCGCATGCCCAAGATCATGGCGGCGGTCGCGGGCGCCGCGGCGCTTGGTCTGGGCATTTTCTTTTTCCTGGGGCGGGGCGAGACGCGACCTGAGCCGGCCGTCGAAACAACCACCAGTAGCGCAAACTGGATCAGTTACTCGGCCAGCGACGCTAAGAGCCAGCGGAGAGTCTCCGTGCTGCGGACTTCGATGGGACTGGCGGCTTATCGCTTGGACTTTGAAAGCTCAATACAAATTAAGGGCCTGGGCTGGGTATATCGAGCGCAAGACGCGAAGAATTATTACGTCAGCAAAATTGAGCTCGAAAGGCCGGGGCTAAACGCGGAGTTTGCGATTGTGCACTATACGGTGATCGATGGCGTCGAGCAGGCACATGCGCAGACCCCGCTGCAGGTGGGCGTGCCGCTGGGCGGGCATTACAAGATCGGCTTTGAAGCGGTGGACGGCCGCTTCACTACATGGGTGCAAGGCAAGCAAGTGGATCAATGGATG